>JBGMQN010000121.1:0-3921 GCA_048054495.1 Anaerolineales bacterium | reverse complement strand
GTCGAGAACTTGGGAGACCCGATGGGTTCCTGCGACGCAGGTAGGCGGAGCCGAAGCGAGAAGTTGTAGGGATGCCGAAGACCCATCGGGAGACGGATCAGCCCGTAGTACTCTGAGACGGTAGGGCCGTTCACATGGGGAAGGGGCTGACAGGCAGCCATAGCCCGTAAAGGAAACCTTGTCCGGACATGCAGGGCCGGACTAACAAGGCAAACCTCCCTGCGGGGAATAGCGAAGACGCTGCTTGTGCAGTGTATTGCGGAAGCGAGGCTGTCTGAAGAGCCCGGTGCGGTAGTTCCGCACGCCGGGATCTGTGCGGGGAGGGGGTGGGCAACTACCCCCTCTACCGCGACATGCTGCTAGGACACGGTGAAGTGATAGAATAGAACATATGTGCTCACGCACGGGCATTATTAACGAACTGTATATTGACTCTGGTCCGGTACGTTTATATACTCTTAGTACATTAAATCCCGTGGATAGTCCCAACGGCCAAGGGCTGATTGGAGTATGATTATCCACAATTAATACCCCTGGGAGGCTATTCGCCTCCCAGAATTCTTTAAACGGCTAGAGGGGGGAATTCGATGAGCCATCAAACTCGCATATTCATTGATTTCTGGAACTTCCAATTGTCGCTGAATGATGCGACGCCTGAAGGCTACAGGGTAGATTGGAAGGCTATATCCCCGTGGCTAATGGAGCAAGCGGCGACCGCTGTTGGGCAGGATCTCTCGTTTGAAGGGACTTCAGTCTATATCTCGTACAACCCTCGGAGCGAAGGCGATAGGAAGCTCCGTGATTTTTCCTTGAATGTGCTTGATAGATTTCCGGGAATCTCTGTTACTTTGGTTGAACGGAAGCCCCGCAATCCGCCTGTGTGCCCTCACTGTCATGAGCAGATTCAAAATTGCCCACATTGCGGGGAGAAGCTCGCGAGAACCATCGAAAAAGGTGTTGACACAGCTATTGTCACCGATATGTTTAGGCTGGCCTGGGAGGAATCCTTGGATATCGCGATCCTTGTTTCTTCAGATCGGGACTTCGTGCCGACGGTCAAGTCTTTCTCAGCCAAAGGATACAAGGTTGTCAACGCCCATTTTCCTCCGCAGGGCATGCACCTTGCGCGAGCCTGTTGGGCTTCAATCGATTTGAAGACTGGCATAGCTGATCTCGAGAGGAAGCTTCAGCCATAGACGTGGCAGCATAAACTCGCTGGAACATTCTGCGAGTGGAGCCCCCCAAAGAACGGGGACAGGCGGACCGGGGATGCTGCGGCGAAACTAAGAGAAAATGAGAATCCGGGGTCGTGGAACGCCTTTTGAGGGGACGAACCCCGGCCGCTTACCCAGAAAACGGGCACAGCCTGGGGCTGTACCATCCTGGCACAGGGCAAGCACGCAGCTCGAGGTCGTTAGGTGGCCCGTAGCCAACCAAGTTACCAATTGGAGAGAGGGAACAACTATGATCGAGAACTCCGATATTCAAGTTGTCTTAGGCACAGGACCTCTTGGCACGGCAGTAATACGAGACCTGGCAGATAAGGGCAGAAGAGTTAGGGCTGTCAACAGAAGTGGAACAGCAGAGGTTCCTGGAGCCGTCCAAGTGGTAGCTGGAGACATTAGTGATGCTGGCTCGGCTCGAAAAATCTGCGAGGGTGCGCAGACGATCTTCCTGTGCGCCAAACCTCCATACACTGCGTGGCCGGAGATGTTTCCTCCGATCATGAATGGAGCCATTGATGCGGCGGTTGCGACGGGGGCCAAGCTCATCTATGCAGACAACCTCTATACGCCTATGGCCCTGTGTCAAGACCTCTCAAGGAGGATCTGCCCGCTGCAGCAACGGGGAGAAAAGGGAGGACCCGAGCCCAAATGGCCGCGAAGCTAATTGCCATGCACGCAGATGGAAAAGTGCGGGCCGCGATTGGCCGCGGCTCGGACTTCTACGGCCCGGGCGTAATCGAGTCTGCGGTTGGCGAGCGCGTATTTGGATTCGCACTCGCTGGCAAAGCTGCAAGCGGCCTTGGAAATCCAGATACACAGCACACCTACACGTTTATCGATGATTTCGCCAAAGGCTTGGTCACACTAGCCGAGCGCGATGAGGCACTGGGCCAGGTCTGGCACATTCCCAGCGCAGATACAGTGACCATGCGGGAGTTTGTGAACATGGTGTTTGAAGAGATCGGCGCCCAGCCAAAGCTTCAAGTCGCGCCGCGCTGGCTGGTCTCTGTATTGGGAATCCTCAATCCTACGATGCGCGAGCTAAAAGAGGTCCTGTACATTGTCGAGGAGCCATTTGTTGTGGATCACAGCAAATACGAACAGGCCTTTGGTGCAGATACCACACCTCATCGCCGGGCCATTCGAGAAACCTTGGATTGGTATCGTCAGATTGCCGGGTAAATAGAAACGGTAGGCCACCTACCGATGAGTTGGAAAGTCAAGTCCTGATCTAGAATTCACTCCCAATTTAGTGAGCAGCAATACTCGCCCGGCCCACCGCCGGGTTGTTGTTTTGGCGGAGGGATATTGGTATTTATGCAGTTGTAGCCGGACCTCGATCAGTCGGCCGCTTGCAGCTAGGGCAACAGCGCCTGAAGCTCCTCAGCAGGCGCTATGGAGTAGCGATGTCCCCCGCGCAGGATGTGTGTCAGATCGTTGCCGAGCTGGAGCCGCATCAAGTGGTAGCGGGTCCATACCATCCTGGCACAGGGTTGCCGGGTGCTCATCCCGCTCCGCTTCACATCGTCAAGCTTCCAGGACCACATGATGTACTTGAAGGCGACCTTGTCGGGATCCGCATGACGGTCAGCGGAGCGCTCAGTCAGGACGTACCAGGCGGCTACTAGGAGTTTGCCCCGAGGTCCCACGGGGTCTTGGGACGGGCGAGAGCGACTGCGGCTTTGTTGGATCCAATGCGCCGCTCCAAACGCTCGTACTGGGCTTTCCAATAGGGGTGAGTGTCGGCTGCGCGCCAGGCGGCTTCCCAGGCCTGTCGGGCCAGGACAGGCAACCAGGATCCAACGCAGCTCCTTGCGGCCGCGCTTGGTGATGCGACCGGTGCGGTGCTTCATGCCGCTGTCGTGGATGGAAGCGCCCAGGCCGGCATAGCCGACCAGCCTCTTCGGATGGGAGAAGCGAGTGATGTCGCCGATGGCGGCCAGCACCGTCAAGGTGACGATGAGACCGAAGCCGGGGAGTTGGAGCAGGTAAGGCACTTGGTCAGCCCAGGGCTCTGCCGTGCTGAGGCGTGAAAGCTCTTCCTTGATCTCTTCCAGTTGCTGCTCGATGTGGTCGATGGTAGCTAAGTCATGGCGAATGTGCATGCGCTGGGTGGGTGAGAGGTCGAGCCCTAGCCACCAATCGCGATGCTTCTGGGCGAAGATCTTGCCCGCCGGAGGCTTAAGGTTGAAGCGATGGAGCAGGCTGTGCAGCCGATTGCGGGCTCGGGTGCCCATCTGGACCACCTGTGCCTGGGCACCCTGGACTGCTAAGGCAGGCTGGCGCAGGCAGCCGTCGACGATGGGCCATGAGAGCCCGCAGCTCGCGCACCTCGACGGGTGGCACCCAGACTTCAGGGATGAGATCGGCGGCCAGGAGGTGGGCCAGGCGGAGCACGTCGAGCCGATCAGTTTTCACGCGGGCTTCCGCGATCCACTTGACCTGTGGAGGATGAGCAACTACCGTCTTTCCCGGCAGGGGTGCGACCTGGTCATAGATCTCCCAGGCGTTGGTGGTGGCTTCCAGCACGACGGCGTCTGTGGGGAGCAAGTTAGCCCTGGCCCAGGCGGGCCATTTCTCCAGGGAGATGCGGCGGGGTTTGAGCACGATCTCCTGGCGGAAGTTGACACCACCGACGACCAGATAGCGTTTGCCTGCCATGGTGGGCTAGGCCAGGGTGAAGGTCGAGGGCCAG
>JBGMQN010000086.1:0-3926 GCA_048054495.1 Anaerolineales bacterium | reverse complement strand
GTGTAGTCGAGGCGCTGAGGCGTTCCGATCAGCCCCAGCAATCCCTCACCGACATGAATTCCGACGCCGAAAGAAAAGTGGAATTTCGGCTCCAGGTTCATACGAACTTCGCCAACCGCATCTCGAAATCTCAGCGCGGCTCTGGCTGCGCGGAGTGTGTGGTCCTTCTGAGGGATGGGATGATTGAACCAGGCCATGATCGCGTCGCCTTGAAACTTGTCGATCGTGCCCTCCTCCGCCAGCACCGCCTCCACTGCGGCGGCCAGGTAAAGATTGAGCAGCGACACCAAGCTCTCCGGATCCATCTCTTCGCTGAAAGCCGTGAATCCGCGCACGTCCGCAAACAAGGTCGTGATGGTCGCGATGCTTCCGCCCAACTGCACCTTGTTGGGATCGATCTGGCTGATCACCGCGGGTGAGACCATCCGTTCAAACAGCTTGCGCTGTGCCTCGAGACGCCTCTTCTCGGTCAAGTCGTCTACAACGATGGCAACGCCTTGCGACTTTTCGTCCACCGACTTCAGCGGAGTCATTTTCAGACTGAGTGCGACGGGACCGCGACCATCCAAATTGGGGCTGATCTCAATTTCCGTCACCTCGTCGTCGGTCTTTTTCACGGCAGAAACCTGTTCCGGGAGCTCCTCCGAGAGTATGGGGAGCAGATCATTCAGCGAACTCCCAATCAACTCCTCTGCCGTCATCGAAAGGATGGTTTGCGCGGCCTTATTGCACAGCGTGATCAAGTCCTCAATATCCGAGGTGATGACTCCGCTGGCGATGGAGGCAAACACGTCTTCCATGAGATTCTTCAGCTCGGTGACTTCATCGAGCGTAGTCTGGACGGCTCCGAACAGGCGGGCATTTTCCAACGCTACGGCAGCTTGATTCGCAAATCCGGAGAGCAGCGCTCGATCGGTCTCGGTGAAGAGACCGGCTCGAACCTTGTTGTCGGCGTAGATCACGCCGGTCAGCTTCCCTTTGACCTTCAGAGGCACCGCCAGCACCGAACGCAGGTTGTAGGCGACCACGCTTTCCTGAGCTCCGAACCGCGGATCTTCCAGGGCATTGGTGGTTAGGACTGCCTCTCCTTCTTCCAGCACGCGGTCGATCAGCGTTCGGCTGACCTCGTAGTCTTTCTTATCCAAAGACTCCTGTTCCCAGTTTCTGGCGATCTTGAATTCCAACTCGCCTGCCTCGTTGTGGAGCATCAGAAAGGCGCGCTCGGCACCGGTGAGCCGAATGATGGTGTCGATTACTTCACTGAGAACTGTGGTGAGATCGAGGGAGGAATTTACGATCTGGCCGATCTCGGCCAGGGCTTGTAGATTGTGCCGCTCATGTTCATTCGTGCGCACATTCTCTTTCAACTCGTCGAGCTTGCCGCTGATTTGCTTCAGACCCAACAGAACGTCTCCGGGTATGACCTGGCCCGCTCTCTGGAGCGAACGATTGACGTTGTCCAGTTGGGCTCGCAACTCCTCAGCCAGCAATGCCATCCGACTGATGCGCTGCGTTGCGGAGGGTTGTTTCATTGGCCCGGCCAAAGTGCGTTCATTATATTCGTGAATGCCGGGATGCTAGCCTCCGCCCGCTTGACAAGTTCCTTGAAGGCATATTTCATACCTGATATCATGCTGCCACCCGCCTGATGAACTTCTCTCTCGAATCGCTGCGAGGGCGCCGGGCGCTCTATGCAGTGCTCATAGGAATCATATTGGCCACACTTCCGTGTTACTTTGCCGGTCTCATTGCGATTCGCCGTGCGCCGGATCGCGTCACAGCGACCCCTACCCCGACGGCCAGTACGATGCCTTCGGACACCCTTGTGCCCACCGTCGAATTCCAAACTCCGATCCCCTCAGCGACTCCTACCGACACGCCAACCGCGACCCACACGCCATTCATACCTACGGAGACTTTCACGCCGACACTGACGCCGACGGCTAGCGATACTCCCACCGCAACTCCGACTGCGTCGAGCACGCCTACAGCAACGACCGAGCCACCGACCGAGACGCCCACTGCAACTTTGACCCCCACCGAGACTTCAACCCCGCCCTCCGCAACCCCACTCCCGACCACACCCGTGGGTGGATAAGGCGATGCGTATCAACAATCGCCATCCTGCGACAATAGCGATGCGTGCATTTCACGAGCGGAACGGTTGCTCGCACGATGGGAGTGGCTAGGTGAGCGAGATCCAGTCGCTGCTCAAGGAACTCATCCAGCTCCCCGGCCTGTCTGGCTATGAAGGGCCTGTCCAGCAACGCATGCGCGCGGAATGGGAGCCACTGTCGGATGAAGTTCGGGTGGGTCGCATCGGCAGCCTGTATGCAACGAAGCGCGGCTCCGGCCAGGAACCCAGGAAAAGCGTGATGCTGGCGGCCCATATGGACGCCATCGGGCTGATGGTGTCGGAGCTTGTGGACGGTTTCATTCGAGTAGCGCCGATCGGCGGCCTGGATGCGCGGGTGCTGCCGGGGCAGCCGGTGATCGTTCACGGCCGGCGCGAGCTTCCGGGGATTGTGGTTCAACCACCGATGCACAGCTTGCCTGAGAACTTACGCCGCAAGCCGATCCCGCTCGAATATCTCCTGGTGGATGTCGGCTTGCCGAACCCTGCTCGCGTGGTTCGCACCGGAGACTTAATTTCATTTGCCCAGCCGCCGATCGAGCTCGGGGAGGAGGTGCTGTCGGGGCATTCGCTCGACAATCGGGCCTCCCTGGTCGCGATCACGGAGTGTTTGAGGGAACTTGGACGGCGCGAACACGAATGGGACGTAGTTGCGGTAGCTACGGTGCAGGAAGAGGAGACCTTCGCGGGCGCCTACGCCGCCGGGTTCGAACTCAAGCCATCGGTCGCGATCGCAATCGACGTCACCTTCGCACGCGGTCCGGGACTGCCCGAACACAAGACCTTTCCGCTGGGGAAAGGTCCGACCAATGGATGGGGTCCCAGCATGCACCCAGGGATTTATTCCGCACTGGAAGCGGCCGCCAAGCGGGTTGAGATCCCGCTCGCCCGAGAGGTGCTGCCATCCAACTGTGGCACAGACGCCTTCGCGCTGCAGATCGCAGGCGAAGGGATCCCCACCGGCTTAATCTCCATTCCCTTGAAGTATATGCATACACCGGTGGAGGTCGTCTCCTTGAAAGACGTGCGGCGTACTGGGCGGCTGCTGGCCGAATTCGTTGCCGGCCTGAATTCCGATTTCATGGATACGCTGTCATGGGATTGAGCTCCCCCATACCCGCCCGGCCCTCGGCCGCGCACCTGCGGCTGCTTAAGAATCTCAGCCAGGCGGTCGGCATTTCAGGGGGAGAAGCCGAGGTTCGCAAGATCGTGCGCGAGCACGTCGAACCGTATGCGGACGAGCTCCGCATAGACACGATGGGCAATTTGCTCGCCGTACGGAAAGGGCCCGGGCGAAGGCGACTGCGCGTAATGTTGGCGGCCCATATGGACGAGGTCGGTTTCATGGTCGTATCCGTGGGCAGCGAGGGGGAGCTGAAATTTGAGACCGTGGGCGGCATGGATCCTCGCCAGCTGCTGGGAAAGCCATTGTGGATCGGAAAGGATCGGCTCCCGGGCGTAATCGGCGGTAAGCCCGTGCACCTTGCAACGCGCAAAGAACTGAAGCAAACCGTCAAGGTCAAGTCGATGGCGATCGATATCGGCGTTTCTGAAAAGGAAGCGGCGGAGGGGAAGGTCAAACCCGGGACGGGAGCGACCTTCGCGACCCCCTTCCGCCGTACTCGCGGGATGGTGCGGGGAAAGGCCCTGGACGATCGGATGGGAGTGGTAATCCTGGCGGAGCTGCTCGAGCATCCGCCGGAGGGCATAGAGCTTCAGGCTGCGTTTACGGTCCAGGAGGAAGTCGGGCTGCGCGGCGCGCGGATCGCGGCGCACTCCTTGAACCCGGATG
>JBGMQN010000027.1:0-13462 GCA_048054495.1 Anaerolineales bacterium | reverse complement strand
CCGCTCCGATCTGCTCCGCGATCCGCATCACGCGCAGCACATGATCGAAGCCGTGTACCGGGTCGTTCTCCGGGTACCAGCTGCTTGCTTGCTCAATGGTGGGCATCATAGATAAGCATGGGTGAAGATTGAAAACAAGCGGCCTGTTATCTTCGATCCAGCGGAGGCCGAGGCGGGCTACCCTCATCCGATAGTCTACTCCCCGGTCAGCACAAGGGGTTTTCCATCCACCGGGCTTGGCAGTTGGTGGCGAGCGCCATTTACGAATTCGACTTGAAGTTTACTCGGCGGAGAGCACCAGCGGCTTGCCATCCACCGGGCTGGGCACGACATCGATGCGGATCCCATAGGCCTCCGCCAGCAGGTCGGGATCCAGGACCTCTTCCGGATCTCCGATCCGCCGCACGACCCCATCGGAAAGCAGCACGACCCGATCGGCATATTTAGAGACCAGGTTGAGATCATGCAGCGCCATGAGCACCGCCAGGTCCCGCTCCTTGGCCAGGCGCCGGACCAGCCCGAGCACTCGATCTTGATGGCGCAGGTCCAGATGGGCTGTGGGCTCATCCAATAGCATGATGGGAGAGGCCTGCACCAGTGCGCGTGCGATCAGCAATCGCTGCCGTTCGCCGCCGGAGAGCTCCTCGATCGGCCGCTCTGCCATGTCCAGCGTTTCGGTGCGTTCCATGGCCTCCCTGGCCAGCTTGCGGTCCTCTTGCGATTCGGTTTCAAACCATCCCAGGTAGGGCGTGCGACCCATCAAAACCACGTCCAACGCCCGGAATGTCGGCGGCAGGTTTGTGGCCTGTGGCACTACAGACACCAACTGAGCTCTGGCGGAGGGGGATAACTCGTGCAGAGAGCTGCCGTTGATCCCGACCCGTCCGCTCAGCGGCGGCAGCCTCCCACTCGCCACGCGCACGATGGTGGATTTGCCCACCCCGTTCGGGCCAATGACCGCCAGGACTTCCCCCGGCACGACCTCCAACGTTACGCCCCGCAGCACGGTCAGGTCCTGATAGCCCATGTCCACGCTCTCTAGCGCGAGGCTTGGATTTACCACGCTCGCAGCGTCCGCTTCGATCGGGCTAGCAGGTAAAGAAAGAACGGCGCGCCGACGACGGCGGTCACAACTCCCAGGGGCAGCACCCGCGGCGAGATGATGGATCGCGCCACAATATCTGCGATCAATAGGAAGCTTGCTCCAAGCAGGGTTGCGAGCGGCAGCAGGCGTCGGTAGCTTGTCCCCCACAGCAGCCGAGCAAGATGGGGGACCACCAATCCGACAAATGCGATGATCCCCAGGAATGCCACCGCAGTGGCCGCCGCAAGGGAAGCGGCAACCACGAGGACCACCTTCACGCGGTCGACATCCAGTCCGAGCTGCCCGGCTTGCTCATCTCCAAATTGCAGGACGTCGAGAGAACGTCCCATCGTGAGCAGTACTGCCAGGGCGAGTGCCACGTAGGGCAACGCGGCCATCACCGGCCCCCAGCCCCCGAGCGCAAATCCTCCCACCATCCACGTCACGGCCCGATGCAGCTCTGAAGTAGATAGCAGCATGGTCATGCTGGTAATGGCGGTGGCGAAGGAGCTCACCGCTACTCCAGCGAGAATTAGAGTCGTCACGGGCGTGGATCGGCCCACCCGGGCAAGCGCGTAAACGAGTGCTACCGTCAACAGGGCTCCCACGAAGGCCGCAGCGGGGATAGCTGCCATGCCTAGTAAGTCGGCCGGCCATTGTGCTGACATCGCCAGCACGGCCGCCAGCCCTGCTCCAGCGGCAATACCAATCACGTAGGGATCGGCCAACGGGTTGCGGAATAATCCCTGGAAGGCGGTCCCGCTTGCTCCAAGCGCCATACCAGCTAGAGCGACCAGGATCAGGTTTGGAAGCCGGATTTCGTACAGGATGGTGGCGAACGCCGGGGGGATCTCGCTTTCAAATTCACCCATTGGTGAAAGCAGGATGCCTGCAACCACGTCGATGGGAATCGAAACCGCGCCAATGGCCACACTCGCCACGATTGCCACGAACAGTGCCCCGACGGTCCAGATCCAGGGCGAAATCCTGTGCCTGGAAGCAGCCGCAGCAGACTTCAATCAAACAACTCCGGGTGCAGCGCGCGTGCCATGGCTTCCAGCGCGTCCACCAGTCGAGGCCCGGGCCGATCCACCCAATTTGTGTCAATCGGGATCACGCGCCCAGTCCGCACAGCCGCAATTCCGTCCCAGCCCGGCCGGTCAGACAACGATTCCACGGTGGTGACGACGAACGGACCCTCTCCAAAGACAATCACCTGCGGATCCTGGATCACGAGCTGCTCTATGTCGATTTGCCCCCAGCCTTGGATTCCGGAGGCCACATTTCCACCTCCCGCCAATTCAATTAGCAGATCCTGGAAAGTGCCAGCTCCGGTCGTCCAAGGCGCACTTGAATCGCTTCCATCAATTTCATAAAAAACGGTAACTCGATCCCTGTCGCTCATTGCCGAGATGACCTTCTCCACCCTTGCACGCAGATTCGCGGCCAGCTCGCTCGCCTCGGCAGAATGACCGGTCAGCTCTCCAACCGTTTCGAGATTCTCGTAGAGCCCCTCAAAGTCCGATGGATTGGCCAACACGAAGGTCGTGAGGCCGAGTGTCTCCAAGGACTGAAGCTGCTCGGGGGCGGTGATGTCGGCCGCCAGGACAAGATCGGGATCGAGAGCCAGGATCGCTTCGGTGTTTAGCTCACCAAAAGTGCTGCCGATGCTGGCCACCTCCGCCGCCTGGGCCGGATAGTCCGACACCTCATCTCGACCCACGACCTGCGATCCGGCGCCGATGGCGAACAGCATCTCGGTGTTGGAGGGAGCGAGAGAGACGATCCGCGCCGCCGGACCCTCCAGGGAGATCTCACGGCCAAGACCATCGGTAACCTGCAGCGGGCCGGCCGGTGAAACGGCCGGGGCCGCACAGGCCGTGAGCAGTAACGCCAAGACCAAGCCGATGAGCCCGAATCTTCCTGCTGAGGACTGCCGGCTGGCTCTTCCGAATCTTATATCAAGTGTACGAGCGATCAGTTGAGATCGCATGGCGCGCTCCTATTGGGCTGCAGGTGTGAGATGAATGAGGCAAAGGTGAGGAAAGAACAAAGCCTTCCCTCACTTCGGGAAGGCCTGGGACCACCTTGGGGTGGGTCCATGCGCAACCTCCTTTCCGCGAAGGGGTATTTAGCGCGGGGCGGAGGTGGGTATCCTGACTTGCACGCTCGATCAACTCTTCAAATGTCTCTGATCGCGCGGCTTACAGTTGCGGGACAGTGCCGGACTGCCTTCGGCAGCCTTTGAGGCTTGCGAAGATGCTCTTGCACCCAGCCCCTAAAGGCAAACCCAAGTTCACCGGCTTCCCCTTGATGGCCTCCGCATCCGGGCGGTAGGCCACCTCGGCCCCTCATGCTATATTGACCGTACTATATCCACTGAATGTGAAGCGGTCAAGGTTCCTGGCACACAGGATGCCCAGGGGCGAGCATCTACGAGATGCTCTTACACAGCTTTGCCGAAATGATTCGGACTTAACGGATGCAATCATCCACGACGCATGATAAAATCCACCGGTTGTCGCTGGGCAACAAACCAAATCGATAATGCAAGTCCCCGCAAGAGGGCGGTTCCTGGTTCTGCTGGAGAATCCGCAACACTCCTCTCCACGAGCTTCATTCAAACAAAGGTAAACAAATAAATGAGTAGCAAGACTTTACGACTGGTTCCCCTGGGGGGACTGGGCGAGATCGGCAAGAACATGATGTCGGTCGAGTACGGGGATAATATCCTCATCATCGACACCGGAATCATGTTCCCCGAAAACGATATGCTGGGGATCGACTACATCATCCCCGACTTCCGCTACCTGGAAGACAAGGCCGACAAGGTGCGCGGCATCGTCGTCACGCACGGCCACGAAGACCACACCGGCGCCATCCGCCACGTGATGGAGCTGATCGACGCGCCAATCTACGCCACCAAGCTGACCCGCGGACTGCTGGAGGTCAAGCTGAGCCGGAGCGGGATGCTCGGCGACGTCACGCTGAAGACGATCAACGCCGGCGACATGGTGAACATCGGCCCCTTTGAAATCGAGTTCTTCCATGTCTGCCACTCCATCCCGGACTGCGTCGGCATGGGGATCACTACCCCGGCCGGATTGATCGTGCACACAGCCGACTACAAGTTCGATCACACTCCGGTGGATGGTTGGCCCACCGACTTCGGCAAGCTAGGCGAACTCGGCAGCCGGGGCGTGCTGGCGCTTCTGGCCGACTCGACCAACGCGGATGAACCCGGCTGGACCCCTTCGGAAGCGGTGATCGACCCCGCGTTTGACGAGTTATTCAGGTCGGCCGAGGGGCGCATCCTCGTCGCCTCGTTCGCCTCACTGATCTCACGCGTCCAGCAGGTGGCAAACGCCGCACAGCGCTACGGACGAAAGATGGCGATCGTTGGCCGCAGCATGCGCGACAACACCAAGATGGCCCGGAAGCTGGGCTACCTGGACGTGCCCGATGACCTTATTGTCGACCTCGAATCGACACTGAAGATGGACCCGGCCAGCGTGGTGCTGATGTGCACCGGCACGCAGGGCGAGCCCTCTTCGATCATGGGGCGTCTATCAACCGGCACCAACCGCCAATTCGATCTGATGGAAGGCGACACGATCGTGCTCTCTTCCCACGCCATCCCGGGCAACGAAGAGATGATCCACCGCACAATTAACCGTCTATTCTCCCGCGGCGCCCACGTGATCTACGACCCGATCGCCGACGTCCACGTGTCGGGCCACGCCAGCCAGGAAGAAATGAAGCTGATGCTGGAGCTGGTAAAACCCAAGCACCTGATCCCGGTGCACGGTGAGCTGCGCCATCTTCGACAGCACGCGGCGCTGGCGCGAGAGATCGGTATGGAGGATTCCTCCATCGCAGTCATCGAAAACGGCACGGTGGTCGAATTCAAGGACGGGAAGATGGAAATCGGCGAGCGCGTCCCCGGTGGGTACGTGTTTGTTGATGGAAGCGGTGTGGGTGACATCGGTCCGCGCGTGATGCGAGAGCGCGAGGCGCTCGCCAAAGACGGTTTTGTAGCTGTTCACCTTACTCTGGACGGCAAGAACGGCGCACTTGGTAGGGAACCCGAGATCGTTTCCAAGGGTTTTGTGTTTGTGCGCGACGCGGAGGAGCTCTTCGAGCACGCCCGAAGGCGGATTCGTGAGATGGCAAAGGAATCCGATCCCGGCGATCTCAAAGACAAGATCGAGAAGGATCTGAGCCGCTTCTTCTATGCCGAAACCAAGCGCCATCCCATGGTGATGGTCTTTACCAGCCCCTCTGAATGAGAACAATCGAACAGTGCCTGTTGCGTACGCACTTGGCATGCGTATAATGCCCCGCGCCATGCGGGCCGGAATGGCATCGCTCGCACTTAGCGTGTTGGTGGCCGCGTGCAGCCTTCAAGGGGGTACTACAGAGGTGCCGGAGCCGACCGCCACCGCAACGGTGGCGCCCGCGACCGCAACCCCCACGCCGGAGCCGCTGGCGGCCTACGTAAACGGTGAGGCCATCTCTCTGGCAGCCTTCGAACGTGAGGTCGCCCGCTTCGAGGCTGCAAATGCGGCGCTTGGCATTGACCTTGCAACATTGGGCGACTACCGGGCTGAGGTGCTCGACCAGTTGGTGGATCTCAGCCTCTTGTCACAATTTGCCATGATCCAGGGCATGGAGCTCAGCGAAACAGAGTTGGATGAACGTTTCGAGGCGGTTGTGGTCTCCAACGGGGTGGCTGCGGGCTACACCGAAGATGAATTCCGCAGCGAGCTCCGTAGAGAGATCCTGGCGGCCAGGGCCGTCGGCTCCATCACGGATGTGCTGCCGTCGCAGGTCGAACATACAAGCGCTCGACACATCCTGGTTGCGACGCGCGAAGAAGCAGAGGCGCTGCTGGAGGACCTCGCCAACGGAGCTGATTTTGGCACTTTGGCGGTAATTCACTCTCGAGACCCAAGCACCCGGCCGGCTGGCGGCGAGCTCGGCTGGTTTCCGAAGGGCTTACTCACGATGCCCGAAGTGGAAGAAGCCGCCTTCAGCCTGCAGCCCGGAGAGGTTAGCGGCGTGATCGAAAGCGCGCTGGGGTTTCACGTCCTGGAGGTACTGGGCCGGGAAGATCGGCCCCTTGTGGGCGAAGCGTTGACACAATACCGTGTAGCAGCGGTCGAACAATGGCTGGCCGAACAGCGTCAGCGGGCCGAGATCGAGATATTCATTGAAGGCTGAGACAGGACCACTAGGACATTCGGGTTCCAAGGCTAGTAAGAGATCAGGAGTCTGAGCAAATGGATGATCCCTTTGACCCCAGCCCGCGAGGCGGCGGATTGAACATCGGGCGGCTGATTCTGAATGTTCTGACGGCCATCGTGCTGCTGGTCACGCTGTACGTAGGCTTCCGATTCGCAATGATCTTCCTCAATCCTCAATCGTCGCTTAACCCTTATCCGCCACCCACCCTACCGGCGACCCTGGGTCCACCGACGCCGACCAACACACCGGCAATCATGCTGCCGACCCAGATTCCGCCGACCTCGACTCCGCGTCCGCTGCCCACCATTGCCCCCTCGGCGACCGTGACGTCGGAAGCCACCGCAACTCCAGTTTTTTCGGTCACTCCCGAAGGGTCCCCGCAAGCGACCGCGGAAGGCAATACGCAGTTTGAGCTGCAGACCGGAAGCCCAACCTATATTACAGACGAGCGCGGATGTGGATACCTGGGCGTGGGTGGGAAAGTCTACGACTTGCAGGGAGCCCCGATCATCGGCCTGGCCGTGCGTGTCAGTGGGGAATTGGCCGGAGTACCGATCGGGCCGCTCGATACCCTGACCGGCAGCGCGGCGGACCGCTTCGGCATCGGCGGTTATTACTTCGAGCTCTCCAATACTCCCACCGCAAGTGTAGACACCTTGTCGCTGCAGGTGTTGGACGCTAGCAGCGGACTCGAGCTCTCAGGCCCCTTCGCCCTCACCACATACGATAACTGCGAGCAGAACCTGGTATTTGTCAACTGGGCGCAGTCTGAATCGCAATAACCAAAACTCTAAAGATCAAAAGGCCGCCTCAAGGGGCGGCCTTTTTTGTCCTGTGGCAACGCGGCTGCCAGATGCGGCTCCGGACATTTGCCTTTCGGGGCCGTTCCAAAGGGCGGCCTATTTGACTTCCGAGATCTCCTCAGGTCCCGACGGCGTTCTTAAGCGCGTCGCGTACCAGTTCCACTTGCTCTTGAGTCATCACGCCGGAGAATGGAAGCGCCAGACTCCTGCTCCCCAGGTCTTCGGTGACAGGAAAGTCTCCCGCCCGGTACCCATAGATCTCCACCATGTATGGCTGCAAATGAATGGGCTCGAAGTAGGCCCGGCTTGGAATGCCTTCCTGCTCCAGAGCCTGCATGACCTGCGCTCGATCGATTGCTGGATCGAGCCGCACGACGTAAACGAACCAGCTCATCCGAGAAGTCGTGGGGGCGATGGTTGGCAACTCCACCCCGGGTAGATCAGCAAGTGCCTCTCCGTACCAGTCTGCGACCTGTGCGCGGTTGCGGAGCAACTCGGTGAATCGCGCGGCCTGGGCCCGGCCCAGCGCAGCGCTCATTTCGTCCAGGCGGTAGTTGTAGCCGGGAAAGGTATGTTGCAACCATGCGTCTCCGACCGCCCGGCCATGGTTACGAAGCGCCCGGGCCCAATCTGCCCAGTCGTCCCGATCGGTAACGACCATGCCACCCTCTCCGGTGGTCAGTTGCTTGTTGGGATAGAAGGCGAAGACCCCTGCATCTCCAAAGGATCCCGCCGCTTTCCCCTGGTACTGTGCCCCGAGAGCCTCGGATGAATCTTCGATCAGGTCGAGTCCATGCGCCTCCGCGATGGGCATCAAGCTTCCGTAATCGGCCGGTTGGCCAAATACGTCAATCGTCAGTATGGCGCGCAGTTTGCCGCCGTTTCCTGCGTTCTTGCGCGGCAGCCACCCATTTTCGTCGGAGGCGAGCGCGGCGGCCGCGGCCTCAACCTGTTCAGGATCAAGGTTCCCCGTGGCGGGATCGACATCGACGAATACCGGCACTGCCCGCTCGTAGAGCAGCACATTGGCGGAGGCGACAAACGAGAAGGGGCTTGTGATAACCAGGTCCCCTTCCTGGATGCCCGCCGCCCGTACGCACAGGTGCAGGGCGGTGGTTCCGGAACTCACGGCGATGCCATGGCGCCGCCCGGCGAGTTCCGCGATCACCTGCTCAAAGGCTTCTACTTCCGGGCCGATGCTCAATGTGGAGGTTCTGAGCACCGCCGCTACCGCCTCGCGTTCGGCATCGCTCAAATCGGGAGAAGACATGGGTACTTTCATTGCAGCTGCACTTCGAGTGTACTCTCCAACGTCATCGGGCCGGCCAGCGCGAGATCGGCGGACGAGATAGGCGTTTTCATCCAAGCTCTCCTGCGATTGCATTCTCAAGTGCTGTCAGGTCTGGCAGCTCGATATCGGCCCGGTATTCAGGCCCGGGCGGCTCATCGTTCACATGCTCGCCTTCCGACCTGCGCACCCAGATCGTCAGCATCCCCAGCCGGCGGGCACCTACGAAGTCCTTCAACGGATTGTCGCCAATATATGCCGCCTGGCTGCCTGCAAGATCGAGTTCCTCCAGGAGGCGCTCAAACGGGATCTGGCTCGGTTTCCAGTACTCGCGATCCTGCTCGCCGAGGATCATTACCGCTTCGAAGGTTTCGGTCAATCCCAGGGCCTCAAGCTTGCGCTGTTGGCCTGGCTTGTGCCCCTGCGTGATCAATCCCAGCCTGTAGCTACTTCGCAGACTCTGTAGCACGGAGTGTGTCTCCGGGTAGGGCTCGAGGCTCGGCGAATGGTCCCGATAACAGCTCACCATCTCCGGGATCCATCGATCCGGCTCGAGGTCATGCGCCTCGAGCCAGCGGTTGAAGGTGTCGCCTCGCACGCCGCCGTTAAAGTAAGCCTCGAGCTCGGCATAGCCCTGCTCACTCGGGATGCCCAGCGATGCTTCCGCCCAATCGGCGACCGCCGCAAACCCGCTCAGGGCGTACCGGCGTTCCGGGTAGAGGGTGTCGTCCAGATCAAAGACGATGGCTTTCAACATCCGCAACCTTGGATTCATCGAGAAAGTAGGAATCGTCGTAGCGCGTGAGGTACAGCCCCGTTTTGTAGGTTCCCAGAGGGGGGGCTACCACGGGGATCCCGGCCGCCTCCGACAGATACCACTTTGGAGAAGGCACTCCGGCCGCGATCCCCAGCGGTAGGCCACCCCCGAAGCGAGCATTCACTTCCGTAAAGTACGGCTGCCCCTCTCGCATCAGGCATTGAACCGTGATGGGCCCCTTTGCCTTGAGGCCCTCGGCAATCTTCACACAGGCCTCGATGATCTCTCCGTTTCCAATGGTGACGCCCTTAGCGACCTCCCCCCAGCGCACCTCGATTCTCCGGCGGCTAACGACGGCCCACACGCGTCCATCCATGCCGCAGCTTACGTCGCTGGTGATCTCCGGGCCCGGCAGATACTCCTGCACGATGGCCTGAGGGATCTGCCTCAGCGCGTGCTCGAGGCTCGCACTGTCTTCGACCTTGCGGCCGCCTTTGCCTGCGCTGCCGATGCTGGGCTTCACGTAGAGCGGAAACTCGTAATCTTCGTCCGGAACGCCGCCCCAGGTCCGCGGCGTAGGTACTCCGATGCTCTTGAAGAATTCATGCGTGAGCGACTTGTCATTGGCGGTCGTGGCTTCGGGCGCGGATAGCGAGGTGAGCCTTGCCCCTTCTCTTTCGAGCCGTTGGCGTCCCTGTGCAAGCACCGGAAGATCCGGATCGATGAGAGGGAATATCAGCTGAATGGATTCCTGTCCGCAGATTCCGGCAATGGTGGGCAGATAGCGCTCATCGTTCAGCTTCGGAACCATGTAGTAGCGATCGGCATCTTGCAGGGCGGGGGCCAGCGGATCAACATCGGTGGCGACAATGGAGCCTTGTAGCCCCAGCTCTCCATACGCCTTGCGGAAGGCGCGCATCAGCTCCACGCGCCGGCCGACGCTGGTAAAGAGCACATTCACCCGATCAAGCCGTTTTTCGACCGATGCCAAAATGGCCTCCCGCAATCCGGTCCCGCTGGGAACCCGTTCTCAGCCAACCATCCACCCACTTCAGCGGGTAGAAAAGGATCGCCATGGTGCCCTTGACCGGGCGGTATGTCCGAGGCACCAGCCTGGCCGCCACCCCCGCCAGGAATTCTACAAGAATGCGATGCATGCCGGTTCCTGCAGCCAGAGCGGGTTCGACCCGTTCACAGCTTAGCCCGGCCTGCTCGATCAGTCGCTGGAGGCCGGAGTGCGTGAATCGCCAATAGTCCTCCGGATCGGGATGGTAGCCCAGCACAAAGGGCACCTGCAGGTACAGTATCCCGTTCGCTTCGAGCACGCGCTCCATCTCGCGCACCGCCCGAAACGGATCGGACACGTGTTCCATGGTTTCCTGAGAGAGAACCAAACGGAATGTGCCGTTTCCGAAAGGCAGCTTTAGGGCATCGCCCAGGCAATTCGTCTGCTCCGAAGGATCCAGGTCGATGCTGACCACCCTTGAGTGGAGGTCGCTCTCGCCGGATCCGACGTTTAGCGCCAGCTGTCCGTCACCGAGGCCCCCCAGCAGCGCAGCCAACTCGCGCCGTACTGCGCTCGAGTCATGGTAGGTAGACCAAAAGGTACGCGAAACCCAGTTCTGCATGCGATTCTCACTCGATTGAAGGATCTCTAGCCGAGTGTGAGCAAGATTTCTTCCATTTTCCCCGCAAGCTCTCGGCGATCAAAGCGTGCTTCGACATACTTTCTCCCATTCCGACCCATCCCCCGCGCCAGCTCGGGATCGTCCGCAAGGCGCCGGATGGCCTTCCCGATCTCTTCTCCGCTGCCTGGTGTGACGTATATGCCTGCCCCGGCCTCTTCTACGACCTCTCGAATTGCGCCGTCGATTGCCACTACGACCGGGAGCGCAGCGGCCATGTAGTCAAACACCTTATTTGGATAGGTGGTCGTAAACATCGGTATGGCTTTGAGCACTGCGATCCCGCAGTCGGCTTCCACCAATAGCTCGGGTACGCTCGCCTTTTCGACAGGGGGCAAGAAGATCAAATTGTTAAGCTGCTTGGCCCGCGCCTGGTGTTGCAAGGCGGCCTTCTCGGCCCCGTCTCCCACCAGCACAATAACGATCCTGGGATCTTGTTTTAGTGTGGAGGCCGCATGTACGAGTTGTGAAAGGCCGTTTGCCATGCCGTGCGCGCCGGTGTACAGGGCGATGAATTTGCCCTCAAGCCCATGAGTGCCACGAAGCAGAGATCCCGCAGAGGATGTTCCCCCGGCTGTTGACGGCGCTGCGTCGTCTTCCCTACGCCCTGGAGGCATCGCTGAATCCAAATCCACCCCATTGGGTACGATCAAAATATCTTTCCCGCCAACCCCAACACCCTGAAGATGCTCAACAAAACCTGGTGAATTAACGACGATTTGATCGGAGTGACGATACAGAAAGCCTTCCAGCCATTCCGACAGGGCGATCAATCCGCGGTTACGCAGTGCGCCGACCTGAATCGCGAACTCCGGCCACAGATCCCGCACCTCCAGCAACCATCGTCTCCTCTTCAAGCGTGCGAGCAGCCAGGAGGTCCACCCTTGAAAGATCGGCGGCGAGGTCCCCCATAGGACATCGACGCCTGCCGTGCGCAAGCCTGCCCAGAAAGACGAGAGCATAAACGTGAAGTAACCGATCGTCCGCCATGTGAATCCACGTCGCTCGCTGCCAGCCACGCCACACCTCACGATTTCGAGCCCGGGAAACGGGGTCTCAAGTCGATCCGCAGCGAGCCGTTGCCCTGTCAGGTAGCCGCGCGTGCCGGCCAGCACCGTCACACGGTGCCCCTTCTCAGCGAGGTACCGGGCAAAGTCGTAATGACGGGTTCCGCCTGGATCCTCCGGGCGCACGAACACCTGATGGATCAACAGAATGTGCACGGGCGAAGTCTAACACTCTGCCCCATAAAAGCAGAGCCGCCCACTCGCGTGGGCGGCTGCCTTACGGTGTTTCCACTCGGATTAGCTGTTTGCTGTGGCGAAATCCTTGCTGACGATCCGCCAGGCCTCGCGCCCTGGATCGGTTGGAACGGGAGCTACTGCGAAGTAGCGTGTCCTGTTCCCAGAGGTCTTGGCCTCAATTCGCCATTCGGTCGATGGAAACTTGCCCTTTTCCTTGATATCGTAAAACTCGAGCGATTCCTTCATTTTGTGCTTCCTCCTCGGTCAAAGGATTGGACCTAACCGTCTAGATACTACCGTCCCTTTGATTCACGTGCAAGTCGCCAGAGGGGAGATTTTGGCACGCATGTTCTATACCCTTGCCAGTACGGTACCTGCTTGAATGGACCCCTAGATGTTGCGCCCCAACCCCCTTACCCCATGAATTCCTCGGCCGTGGCCTGACCCGGCTGGCTGATTCCCTCACGCGAGAGGACCTTCCAAAGGGTGATCAGCAGGATCTTCACGTCCAAACGAAGGGACCAGTGATCCACATACCACACGTCGTACTCGAATTTCTGCTCCCAGGTATTTGCGTTGCGGCCGTTGATCTGGGTCCAGCCGGTGATTCCAGGCAGTGCGTCGTGTCGACGCGCCTGCTCGGCGCTGTAGCGCTCGAGATACCGCATCAGCAGCGGTCTGGGACCTACCAGGCTCATTTCCCCTTTGAGCACATTGAATAGCTCCGGGAGCTCGTCCAGGCTAAAGGAGCGAAGGAATCGCCCCAGGCGAGTCAGACGTACGGCGTCCGGCAGCGGATTTCCTTCCGAGTCTTTATCGTCCGTCATCGTACGGAACTTGTAATTGGTAAAGGGCCGAGCCAAAAAGCCGGGACGCCGCTGACGAAAGAGCACCGGCGATCCGAGCGCGATTCGTACCGCAAGGGCGATCACCGCCAATATCGGACTGATCAGAATTAGGCCTGGCACGGTCAACGCCAAGTCAAAGATGCGCTTTCTTATGGGAACATGGCGGTAAGGGCTCATCCTCCACGGCTCCCGAGGATTACGCTGCGCAGGACCTTGATTGGGCAGCGTGGGCAATTGGAAGGGGAATTTCTGAGCATCACCGCTACCCGCTGCTCAGGAAGGCGAGGAGTGGGTCTTCCTGCAGCGAATCCCATTCAAGCACCAGATCCTGCGGCTCCACGTCTCCCAGGCGCCACCAGCTCGTCAGGTGTAAGGGGAGCGCGCCCTCCAGCGTCGCCACGAGCGTGAGCGCAGGCTCCTTGTAGCCATAGGTGGGAGACCACCATCCCAACACGGCGGGATCTTCTGCGGGTTGCCTTTCGCCGGCCACCCTCTCACCGGCGCGA
>JBGMQN010000132.1:0-3949 GCA_048054495.1 Anaerolineales bacterium | reverse complement strand
GGCGTCGGAGGGGGCCCGAAAGGAATATCACCTGACCACTCCGGCCCTGCAGGAATGCCTCCGATGCGGCGCGAGGCATTGCTCGGACCGCCCTCATATCCGGAAGTGTCATAGGCGGAATTTGCAGGCGAATCATCGAAGTGGTAGAGCGCTACCGTGGCTGGATCGGTCGAGAAGGGCTGCGATGGCCGAGCAAAGGCCGTGGAATAACGCAGCGTGTTGGATAATCGCAGCTCATCGATCCACCCGCTGAAGGAGCGCAGGGTCGGGTCTATTCCGTGCTTCTCCGCGCCAACCACGAGAAATCCGTCGTTCGTGCAGGGGCCCCCGCATAGTTCGAGCGGAGAAACCCCATCGGGATAGGAGATGTCACCGTCCGGGCCATCTCCCTGCGCCTGCAGCACCCCATCCACGTACATCCACAGCCAACCATCGGAAGCCCGTCTTTGCAGCGCAACGTGATGCCATTCTCCGTCATCCACGACCGTGCTCCCGCAAAGGTTCAGCTCGTCGCCGGCCTCCCCTCGTACACCGAAGACCAGCGCTCCACCCGCCAATGAAGCGCCGAAGTCGCGACCTTGCCCGGCGCGATCGCGGTCCAAAATGATGTTGCCCGTCCGCCATGCGTCGGAAGCCGCGCAAATCGCGAAGGGAGTGTTGTTCTCGCCCGGCAAGGCTTTCATCCACCACTCAATCGTGAAATCGGTTTGCCCCACGTCCGCCGGAGCCCCCAAGGAAAGATCGGTGAGCCGGATCTTGAGCCGGTCCACATCATCTGCCCCGTATCCATAAAAGCGCAGCGACGTCTGCCCATTGGAATAGTAGGTCTGGTAATCGTTCAGGATGCGGCTGTACGCGGGCAGGACGATGCCGTCCCTTTCATAGGAACCACTGTTGTAAGGCACGCTTCCAACATGCACGGTCCAACCCGATAACTTCACCCCTTCCAGGCTCACGTACGCGCCGTTGTACTTCAGAGCGAAATGCACGTGCGGGCCGGTCGAAAAGCCGCCGGCACAAGTCTCGCATCCGATGGTACCCACCTTGGCGTTTCGCCCCAGGGGCGCCCCACTGTACAGGTTTTGCAGGTGGTAGTAACTCGTCACCCAGCCGCCCCCGTGGTCGATCTCCAGCCAACAGGAGTAGCCGGATGGCCGGGTGACGCTTCCATAGGCTGCCGCCACGGCGTACTGATTGGGTGGGGCGAGGCAAACCCCGCCTCCGGTGAAGAAGTCAATCGAGCTGAACGGAGGCAGCGAACTCCCTCCGTTCCAGCTGTGGGGACCGCTCGCCACCCACTCTGCGCCCAGAGGAAACGGCAGCTGAAACAGGCTGTCTGGCGGCGTGTTCTGTGTAACGATCTCATTTGAGGTGTCCAGCAGATCGTTTTCCGGAAACAAGGCTCCAAAGATGGTGCGGAAGTCCCGAGCGCCTGCGGCGAACTTCGTTTCGAGGCCTGCGGGAGCGATATCCGCAGCCATGGCGGCCACCAGCGCCACCGTTCCCGATGACTGCGACGGGTCGAGCGAGGCCGCTGAGCCGTCCTGAAGCAGTACGGTCGGCCCAAATGAGGTTATTGGCGTGAAGGCCGGGCGACGCGCGCCCCAGGTGTGCAGGTGTTCGTAGAAGGTCGATGCCAAGCCCATAGCGGTATCTTCGATAGTGGACCGTATCTCGTCTTCCGATATCGAATATGAGATCACGGAAACCCAGCCATGCCGGAGCTCGAGAACGGCAATCAATACCTTAGGATTTACGCTGGAATAGCCTGCCCAGAGTTCGATGTCAGCCGCGTATTCGGCCAGGGGCGAGCCTCGGTCGGCTAGAAACGCTCCGATATCGAAGTCGCCAACGTTCGGGCCCCAGACGAATTGGCCGTCAGAGATCAGGGAGGTATCAAGATCTAGTTGATAGGAAGGAGTGCGCCACAAGTTACCCGGCGCGGGAGCATTGGGAAGCCAGAGCTGAGAATCTTGATCGACCCAGGGAAGCCACCGCAAACCGTTGAATCCAGCCAGCGCTCTCGACAGCGTGAGCAGGGACGGGGCGCGGCCGGCAGATGCGCTCCCACCGGCGCCCATGATCTTGTTGGGCGGCGAATTCGAAGCGCCCTGCAGAACGGCTCCGTCGAACGACAAAGCCGCAAGCGCAAACCCAATCAGCAGTATGCGCGCGTTGCTCCTCACCCACTCTCCTCTCTGCCGTCCCGGCGAAATCCCTCTAGCGCAGCGCGGCCGGGCGCCTCGATCCTACGGCGTGCGACATGGACCTGACAGGGCACTTAAGTCCTCGACAACGTTAGAATCAAGCGAAAAAGTGCAGGAAACGGGCCGTTATTTGGCTGAAAATCGTGGCGCTGTGGTATCATCCCGCCAACATCCCAGAGAAAGCTACTGCTTATCCAGAGAGGCGGAGGGACCGGCCCTGTGAAGCCTCGGCAACCTACCGAAAGGTGTGGTGCCAATTCCGGCAGACGGAGTGTCTGGAAGATGAGAGGGAGGCAAGCAAATATGCCCCTTCTCGCGCAGAAGGGGTTTTCTCTTAGAACGGAGACTGAATAAAATGAGTACCAGTTTCATGAATTCGCCGCGGCTAATGTTCACCTCGGAGTCTGTCACCGAGGGTCATCCCGACAAGCTCTGTGACCAGCTTTCGGATGCGGTGCTGGATGCCTGCCTGGCGGAAGATCCATCTTCGCGCGTGGCTTGCGAAGCCGCCAGCAAAACGGGCTTCATAATGCTGTTTGGCGAGATCACGACCGCGGCGCAGATCGACTTTGAGGCGCTCGCCCGCGAAGTTGCGCTCAAGATCGGATACGACGATCCCGCGAAAGGTCTGGATGGCAACACGTGCGAGGTGAAGGTCGCGCTGCAGGCGCAGAGCCAGGACATCGCCCAAGGCGTAGATGAGGCGTTTGAAATCCGGACCGGGGAGGTCACGGACGGTGAAGTGGAGTCCCTGGGAGCGGGAGATCAAGGCATGATGTTTGGATTTGCCTGCAGGGAAACTGAGACACTCATGCCAATGCCGATCTACCTTGCACACATGCTGACCCGTCGCATGGCCAAGATGCGCCGAGAGGGCATGATCGATTGGATGAGACCCGACGGCAAGTCGCAGGTGACGGTGGAATACCAGCACGGGCGACCCGCACGCGTCGATACGGTCCTGATCAGCACTCAGCATGCACCAGAGGCCGAGGAGGAACAGATCCGATCGGAGGTGACCCGGCATGTCATCATGCCCGTATTGCCATCGGATATGGTGGACGAGGATATGAAGATCTATGTGAATCCAACCGGCCGCTTTGTGACGGGCGGTCCGGAAGGCGATTCGGGTCTGACCGGGCGGAAAATCATCGTCGATACCTACGGAGGCATGTCACGCCATGGGGGCGGGTGCTTCAGCGGCAAGGATCCCACCAAAGTAGATCGCTCTGGAGCCTATGCTGCGCGCTGGGTGGCCAAGCACATCGTCGCCGCAGGGATTGCTGACCGATGCGAGATTCAGGTGGCATATGCCATCGGTGTGGCGGAGCCGCTCTCAGTGAACGTGGAGACCTTCGGGACCGGTCGGCTTGAAGACCATGAGATCGCACGACTGATCGATGAGCACTTCGATCTGCGACCTGGGGCAATCATCCGCGATCTAGGGTTGCGCAGCCCAATCTACTTGCCGACGGCTACCTATGGCCACTTCGGCCGCGACGATCTGGATCTGCCCTGGGAGCGGTTGGATCGACTGGATGGCCTGCGAGAGCTCGTGGGAGCGGTCGCTGAGCACGCGTAGTCTCGCACGCGATAATTTTAGCGGCTGACAGGTATAATCCCCCCGTGTTGACCCCTAGAGCACCGAGCCCGAAGCCAAAGCTCATTCATCTCTTCTGGTCTGGCTAGGCGTGTCGGGACCTAAGGAACGGCCCGCGGCTTCCCAGATCGAAGGGGAGCCG
>JBGMQN010000020.1:3895-13749 GCA_048054495.1 Anaerolineales bacterium | reverse complement strand
CGGTATCGACCGTCCAACGGTAATGTGAATAGTCCGTGTCGCTGCGGACGAGCAGAGAACGAAATCGATCCGGATCTTCGTACAGATACGGCATCACGTGCTCCCGATGATGGGGTTGGGTCGCCTCAATCCATGTGCGCTCGAGTGCAGCGATGGTACAGACTTCTGTGTCGGTGCCCACCGGAAAGGTCTTCTCGTCCGGCAAGCGATTGGCGGCGAAGTCCACCGGGGGCTCCGCAGCCCGAAACGCGGCGATGGTCTGATCGATCAATCCCGGATCAATAAGTGGGCAATCACCGGTCAGCCGGACGACGATGTCGGCCTGATGCAATGTGGCGGCCTGGTAGAAGCGATCGAGCACATCCAACGCTGACCCTCTATAGCAGGCATATCCGCGATCGCGGCAAAGTTCCGCTATTGGCTCATCCTCCGGCTCGTTCGTGGTGGCGACGACAAGTTGATCGACGAATTCAGCCCGCTGCGCTCGATCGACCTCCCTCACCAGCAGCGGCTCGCCTTCAATATCCGCGAGCACCTTGCCGGGATACCGGGTCGATGCCATGCGAGCCTGCACAATCGCGACGACTTTGGGTTCCATCCTAGATTGCGGACCCTTGAATATCGTCCAGTGCGCGCAAACAAAGCCCTATCGCCAAACCGCGGCACATTTTGGCATCAACCGCGGGCTGTGTACCTGCGTTGTGAATTTTCATTGCTGCAACTGCGCGAGTGAAATAGCCATCTCATAGGCATCGAGCAATTTCTTGAAATTCTCCTGCCAATCTCCGCGGTCCTCGGCTATCTTCCGAGCGCGGTTCCCCATCTCGTGAAGTCGCTCACGATAGGCCACCGATTCCACTATCGCGTCGGATAAATCGGCCTCGTTCCCATCCTGAAACCACCAGCCAGTACCTTCTGGCACGACCCACTCTTGATTGGCGGGAATATCCGACACGATTGCTGGAAGTCCACACGCCATCGACTCCAGCAGCGAGATTGACGTCCCGTCGCTGTGCGACGCGCTCACGTAGAGATCCGAAGCGCGATAGTAAGTCGGCAGCTCGTGAGTCTCCATCGTCCCGGGAGCATGGATCCGATCGCTCAGACCCGCCCGCTCCAGGCTGGTGAGCAGCTCCGCCCGCAACGAACCCTGGCCCAGCATCAGCAACCGCAGGGAGGGATCCTTCTCAGATGTTTTGATGAATGCCTTGACGATCAGATCGACCCCGTACAAAGGCTCCCAGGCCCTCGCAGATAGGATGACGAACTTGTCTTGCCAACCTAATCGATCGCGCAACCCGCCGTCTTGACCGGGCGAGAAGCGCTTGAGATCGACGCCCCAGGGGAAAACCACTATTCGTTCACCGGGCATCCCGAGTCGAATTGCCGCCTCCCGGACGGTCTGACAATCACACACCAAGATATCGCTCGCGCGCAGGGCATATTCCGCCCTGTCCCTGCCTTCGCCGCTCTGCGCATCAACGAGGAGATCCGATCCCCATGACATGCTTACTAACGGATGCCACCCCGCTTGCGCGGTCAGATAGGCTCCGCCCTGGATCGGACCGGCATGAACCAGGTCCGGCCGGATGCGCTCCAGGACTTCACCCAGATCGATGGGGTTGAGCATCCCAGGCAGATCCAGGATTTCGATCTTCCCAGGCACGAACTTCCGCTCCGAACTCGCCGACGCCTCCATTGGCAGGAAGAAGACGCTGTGCTCGGTCTCGGCCAATGCGGTCAGAAAGCGCCGGTCATGTGGGTTGCCGCCGCGACTCAGGTACAGCACCCGCATTAGGACATGACCTCAGGCACCGCTTTGAACACCGAGTACGGTCCATCTGAGCGCTTCCCCAGCCCGTACGTCTTCAAGGACAACGGCCCCGATCGCCTCCGAAATCTCGTAGGGCGGGATCGCTCCCACCATTGCGGGTCGCAGCACGCTGATCATCTCCCGCGATAGGGCCTCACCCGCCGATAAGTCCCGCGCTGCACGAAGGCAGCGGCGCTGTATCACAACGGTTTCACTTTCGTTATCCGCCACGCGCTTGCTCCCCGATCCCAGGGCCCGCTCGAGCTCCCGAGTTCGATCGACCATATCCCGCCAGGAAACTGGGTCCATCGAGAAGGGATGGTCGGGGCCCTCTCTGGTCCTGTCATCGGTGAAATGCTTTTCCACTACTCGCGCCCCTAGCGTTACCGCTCCGAGCACGGTCGCGTGTCCGGGTGTGTGATCGGAGAGGCCAAGTACGACTTCCGGATACATGGCGCGGTAGGTCTTCAGCACATTGAGGTGGATGTGGTCGAAGTTCTCCAGGCTGGCGGTGTAGTTCGTGTTGCACTGCATCAACACCAGGTCTGGATTGATGGCCAGAATCGCGTCGACCGCCCGCTGAACGTCGCCGATGTCGGAAGCGCCGGTCGCTAGCAGCACCGGCTTGCCTTTGGAGGCGATGCGCTCGATGATCTCCAGCCAGGTGATGTCGCCAGAGCCGATCTTGATGGCGGGGAAGAAGTGTTCCAGTTCATCCACCGCCTCGAAATCATACGGCGAGGAGAAGTAGTGGATTCCGGCCTCATCACACTCTTCTCCTAGCTCCGCCGACCATTCGAAAGGGATCGACGCGCCTTCATAGACTTCGAAGACCGACTTACGCCATTTGGCTTGATGGGAGACCTGATCGTCCATCGAGCGGAATCCGTAGTCGCTGACGATCTCCGGGGCGCGGAAGTTTTGAAACTTCGCCGCATCGGCGCCCATCTCCGCCGCGAGATGGATCAGCTCTTTCGCCCGCTCTAAATCCCCGTCGTGGTTCGCGCTGATGTCCGCGATGAAATAGGTGGGGTTGTTGCCCCCGATTGCACGATCCTTGATCTTGATTTCCGGCACCTGTACCTCGACTCCCAGGCTTGTTCAGTCGGGTGAGCTGGGGCCCGCCCGCCTACGGACGACTGGGCTCTGCTAATAAGTTCTCAAGCCGACCCGAGTAACCCTCCTGCTCCAGAACGCTGAACCGCCTGATCCCCTCCTCGCAGGAAGGAAGATCGATGCCCAATTCCTGCACCGCCCTCTGTGAATCCAGGGAAAGATCTTTCGGTCTCTGCGCGGGTAAGCCAACGGTATGCGACTCAACGGGGGCGATAAGATTCGGATCGAGATCGAAAACCTCTGCAATACGCACTCCGAATTCATACTTGCTGAACCGGCCAGCACAACCGAGATGCCAGATCCCGGATGCACCGGCCTGCAGGATGCGTAACAGCGCGTGCGCCAGGTCGTTGACGAGCAATGGGCTGATCTGGATATCGGTGAAACCGCTGCACGGCTCTCCGGCTCGCAGGTTCCCCAGAAACCACTCGGCCAGGCTCGTCCTGCCGGTCGGACTCCAGCCATAGAAGTTCGTGCGCACGACGGCGGCGCGGGGATCGGACGCCAGCACCGCACGTTCCCCGCTCAGTTTGCTTTCCCCATATGTGTTGATCGGGTTGGTCGGGTCGCTCTCTCGATGTGGCCCGGGCCCACCGTCAAATACCGCGTCGGTCGAGATGTGAACCATCGAAGCGCCATTATGGTCAGCAGCCGCAGCGATAGCCGCTGGCATGTCTCGGTTGAGCGAAAACGCCCAATCCGGATCCTGCTCACAGCGATCCACATCGGTCGCCGCAGCGCAATGAACGATCCATTCCGGCTGCGTATCGTCCAACAACTCGGCCGCGGCACCCTCGACCGTCAGATCGGCAGCTTTCCATTGCGCGCCAGATACTCGAATCGGCCGCGAGTGCGAGGTGGCAGTTACGTTATAGCCAGCGTCTATTGCAGCAAGCAGCATGTTCGAGCCCAGCAATCCCGAGGCCCCCGTGATGAGTATCCGCATTTGCCTAGTCGCCTGGCTCCGAAATCGCCCGAATCTCCTCAACCGTCATCCACTCCTGGTTGCTGTCGCTCGCATACTGGTATCCCTCTGAAAGCGGCTGGCCCTGCTCGCGCCACGAGTGGCCGAACCACAGCGCTCCCGGTGGCTCCACGACGTACATGTCTTCCAGCTCCAGGGTATGGCGCGCCTCGTCCTCGGAGACCAGTACCTCGTGCAGTTTCTCGCCGGGGCGAATTCCGATGATTTCGACTTCGGCGTTCGGAGCGATTGCCTGCGCGACGTCCGCCACACGCATGCTGGGAATCTTCGGCACGAAGACCTCCCCGCCCTGCATTTGTTCGATGCACCGGATCGTGAAACGCACCCCCTGGTCGATCGACAGCCAGAAACGGGTCATCCGTTCGTCGGTGATTGTGACCCGCCCATCGTCGCGCTGACGCTGAAAAACCGGAATAACACTTCCCCGGCTTCCCACGACGTTCCCATAGCGCACGCAGCTGAATCGCGTGTCGGTTCCGCCCGCGTAGGCATTGGATTGGACGAACAGCTTTTCGGCCGCTAGCTTGGTAGCGCCGTACATGTTTATGGGATTGACGGCTTTGTCCGTGCTCATCGCCATCACGCGGGTGACTTCCATATCCAGCGCGGCCTCGATCACGTTCCGCGCGCCCATAATGTTCGTCATGACGGCTTCGATCGGGTTGTATTCGGCGGCCGGAACCTGTTTCAAAGCCGCGGCATGAACCACGACCTCCACCCCCTGCATCGCTCTGCGCAGCCGCATCCTGTCTCGGACGTCGCCGATGAAGTAGCGCATTGAGGGATCATCAAACCCGGCCACGCGCATTTCATGCTGCTTGAGTTCGTCGCGACTGAAGACAATGAGCTTGGCCGGTTTATGGTCTGCCAGCATCACTTCCGCGAATTTGCGGCCAAAGGAGCCCGTCCCCCCGGTTACCAGCACCGATTTGGAATTCCAGTCCATGTTATTTGCCTCTCTCGTCCTTCCCGAAGACGATCATGGGGTACTGGCCTACTCGCCCCATCAAGTGCGGCGCCATCTCCTCAACGCCGTACAGCAGTCGCAGGAAGGTCCTACCGAACGCCCATCGATGCACCAATGCCCTTAGAAACGCCGTGCTCACGCTTCGCCAAACGACGATGTCATGCTCAGGCAGCCGCTTGAGTTCCCGCCGCAGCCACTTCTGATCGTGGTGGTGAACAAACGTGCCAGAGGCCTGCAGCAGCGCCCTGGCCTCTTCGGACCGCTGGGGCTCCGCTCGGCGACCGACGCGTCGAGCAATTCCTTTTTCCGCCAGCCATATTGGCCATCGGAAGATTCGCATCAGCAAGGAATGTCCTCCCCAGCTATACACCACAACCGCCCGGCCGCCCGCGTGCTGCACCCGATGCAGTTCCTCGAAGGCCTCGCCTTGGCGATCGGTTGGAACATGGTGGACCGTATGCAGCGAGACGACGCCGGAGAATACGTCTGCCGCGAACGGAAGCCGCGAGACATCGCCAACCACGTAAAAGCCGCGCTCTCCGATTCGATTCCTCGCTTCGACGAGCGCGAGCCTGGAAATATCGAGGCACACGCGGCGCTCATAATCCCGCGAGTACTCAAGGTACTCGGGATACTGTATCGGTCCAGAGCCGGCATCGAGCAGCAGCTTGCCGCTGGCCGGAAGATGTCGCATCACCCGTGTGTGACAGCGGCGGATGTACTCCTGAGATACAGGACGTAGGTCCTCATAGCGGGCGTTCTGATAGAGCCCATCCCCGATCTGACGCCAGCCGATGGAGTCATAGAATTCACGCACTTGGCGCCTGATCTCATGATCCACGGTCGTGGTCGCTGCGTTAGTCACCTTTGGTTGACCAATCGATCGGCTCACCCACTAACGCGCGCATCGTGTCCAGGTAAGGTTCAGGAGAAGCAATCACTTCCTCGACCGGTCGAGCCTCGACGTCATCCCAAAATCCGATCAGGTGCCATGGAAACGGGAACGGGTACTCATAGAAGAAGCGGTACGCATACCGTACGGCGAGCTCGCGTCTATTTTCGCCGAGCCTTGCTTCATCCGACGCCAGCGCGCGGTCTACCTCAGCCAGGTAGCCTTCTACTGATCTTGGGTCAGTGGTGAAACCCTTGCCGCGGTAGTGCGTGTTACCGGCGACGATGACCGGGATTCCAGCCATCGCCATCTCCAGGCCGACGGTTGAGGTGTAGACCAGCCCCATATCTGCCAGCTCGATGAGATCATAGGTATTGATGTCGGAATCCGGGCCAACCAGATGCACATGCGGCGGCAGATCAGGCAGCACGGTCCGAACGATTTCCGTCGAAGGGTGCCCCGCGCCGAGCATCTCCCCCGGATGCACTCGAACCACGAGCTGTCCCGCATCGGGTGACTCGAAGTGCTTAGCGGTCACCGCCAGCCACTCCGCCATGCCCGAGGTGAAAAGCTGACGGTTGAGCGCCAGGCTGTCTCCCACGACGTTCGTGCAGAGCAGCGCTATGGGGCGGCTGAGATCCAAGCCCAGTTGTTCCGCGACCTTTTGTGCCCCTTGGCTGGGCGTGGATTGCCATTGGCGGGCGAATTGGCCCCACTGTGTGCCGGATCGGCGCGCGGCGAACATGGATTCCAGCTCGCTGCGCTCGCGATTTGTTAGCTCCCTGCGACCGCGCGCTTTCCAAAGCGCGTTGGTGTCCTGCCGCATGACTTCCGCGTTCTGGGCCAGCCACATCCGCTCTCGCTGCTCGCCAAACTCATACGTGACCGCCGTCGCTCCACGGTAGCGCGCAGCCATGTAAGCGGCGCCGAACTCCAGGATGCTGCCGTTTGGAATAACAACTACCTCATATTGCTCCCCATCCAGCAGGGATAGGATTGACTTCGCAGCTGCCAAATTTCGCTCCAGTCGCAGCTTGAAAAGCTCGCCGGCGAGCAAATCCTCCACGTCCTCACGCTGCAGCGTGTACTGGACGTCGCTCCGGCTCAGGGCTTCGAGTTCAATAACTAGCTCTTTATCTAGCTGTTGGCGGGCGGGATCCGAGAGATCGTGAACTTCAAATAACTCTTTGGCACCCGCCAGGACGCCTCGGATGTATGCACTCTGCCGGCGACGATCGAAGGGCTGCACACGCTCCGTCCACCTCCTGTATGGAACGTAGCCGAGCCCTACTTTGCATCCCAGAGAGCTGAACAGAGTGGCGAGTGCTGACGCGTATTCGAGCCACCAGGGGAGGTACGCGATCACCAGCACCCGCCTCGGTGGCAAGACCGGCTCCGCTTCCCTCGCTCCCAGCCCTGCGGTCACCCATCCCGGTAGCGCAGCATGCAAGCGATCCAGCGGGTAGCCGCCGGCCGGCTGCCGTCCGTTCGCCAGAACCGCTTGATAAGCTTCCGCGGTGACCGGCATGCGGCCGAGGGCGGCCTTGACGCGGGCCTTCTTCCCGCTCACTTCACTGCCTCGAGGATTTCCCACTCGAGCGCCGGCCGCACCGGGCCCTGACGCGGCTCTGGCCACTGGCTTCCGGGTGCGCCGGTCCCATCCGCAGCAAAACTCAAGGAGAACTCATCGGTGAAATAAGATCGCACTCCGAAACTGCTGGCGTTCGCTCCCAGCACAAAACGCCCTTCATTGAGATAATTAGCTGGAATGCGACATCTGCTGATATAGCTTCCCGCCGGTCGGCTTTCCCATGTGCGAAAGACATCTGGATCGTCGGTGTCAAATGTAGTAAATACCGGCTCGCCCTTGCTCGTTGAAAGATAGAGACCTACTCGCAGGCCGGTGATGCTCTCTTCGAGCGCGTACTCAAACTCGACCGCGAATTCCTCCGCCGTCGAGACCTGCGCTGTGACTTCCCCGCTCGGTCCAATGACCCTCAGCCCAATGGGAGTAAACGGCGGGACCGAGGGGCCGGCGCCTTGATCCCCGGTCCAAACTCGTTCTCCAACCTGCTCCATTCCGGCAATCAGGTAGTGGTCAATGGCCTCGGGGGTCGGAGCCCGCATGACGATGCGGCCGCCCTCCACGACGATCGTTTCCTCGGTGAGGCGACCGATGGCAGCCATGTTGTGACTGACGAACACGATTGTGCGCCCCTCTTGCGCCACCGCTCCCATCTTGCCCAGACACTTACGCTGGAAGGCTGCATCCCCAACGGCAAGGACTTCGTCGACCAGCAGGATCTCCGGCTCCAGGTGCGCCGCGACGGCAAACGCCAGCCGGAGCTGCATCCCAGTGGAGTAACGCTTGACCGGGGTATCGATGAATTGCTCGACCTCCGCGAAGTCGACGATCTCATCGAATTTGCGCCGTATCTCCGCGCGCCTCATCCCCAGAATGGCTCCATTTAGCTGGATGTTCTCCCGGCCGGAAAGCTCCGGATGAAACCCGGTGCCGACCTCGAGCAAAGACCCCACCCGGCCGGTCACTTCCGCATAACCTTCGGTGGGCTCGGTCACCCTCGCCAGAATCTTCAGCAACGTGCTCTTCCCTGCGCCATTGGGTCCGATGATGCCCAGCACCTGCCCCTCTGCCACCTCGAACGACACATCCCGCAGAGCCCAAATATGGTTTGAATCCAATTTCCGATCACCGGACTGGCGCCGAAGCGTGGTGCGAGCAGTTTCCACCATCACGTCCCGCAGCGTTCGATAGCCGGTTTGCAGACTGCCAATCTGGTAACGCTTGCCGATGCCTTCGGCGCGGATGACAGGTCCTGTCATGCTCTAGATGACGTCCGCAAAGGAACGCTCCATGCGCCGAAAGAACACGAGCCCGGAAATCAGGAGAACGATGGTCATGGCCAAGGAGATCGCAGCCAGCAGCGACGGAGCTTCTCCTACTCCCAACATCGCCCAGCGGAACCCTTGGACCACTCCGACCATCGGATTCAGGCTGTATAGGATCCGCCACGGCCCTTCCGGGATCAAGGTCGCCGAGTAAACGACGGGAGTTGCAAAGAACCACGCTTGGAGCAAGAAGGGCGTTACATAGCCCACATCGCGGTATTGAACGTTCAGCGCCGAAAGCCACAGGCCTACTCCCAGGCTCGCGGCCAGACCCCACAGGACAAAGAGCGGCGCCGCCCAAACCTGAACCCCTAAGGCAGCGCCGAAATAGAGCATCAGGCCAAGCAGCACGAGGAACGACAGGCCAAAATCGACCAATCCGGCGCTAACCGACGCCAGCGGCATCGAAAGTCTGGGGAAGTACACCTTGGTCAGTAGGCTGCGGCTCGCCACCAAGCTGGCGCTGGACTTATTCACCCCGTCCTGAAAAAGGATCCAGGGGAGCAGTCCGGCGAAGTAGAAGACCGGACCCGGAATGCCTTCGGTCGATAATCCCGCCAGCCGATCGAAGATGATAGTGAAAACAACCATCCCCAAGACCGGTTTGAGGATTGCCCAACCCGCACCAAAGAGGGTCTGCTTGTACCGTACCTTGACGTCTCGCCAAATCAGGAAATAGACCAGCTCCCGATATTCCCAGAGCTCGCGCAGGTTCAGATCCAGCCAGCCACGGGAGGGCTGGATGATCCGTTTGGAAATGGGAAGTGACTCTGTGCTCACGAGGCATTCCCGCCGTTCTCGATATGATTGCGATACCACTCGACAGTTTCACGCAGCCCTTGCGCAAGCTTGGTCTGTGCCGTGAATGCAAACAGCTCCGTCGCGCGACTCGTATCGAGGCTGCGCCGTGGCTGCCCATTTGGCTGGCTCGTATCCCAGACCAGCCTTCCCTGATAGCCGGTCAGCTCCGCAATGGTCTCCACAAGATCTTTTATGCTGATCTCTTCGCCTGAGCCTAGATTTACGGGCTGCTCTCCGTTGTAGCGTTCAGCGCCCCCCACGATCCCCTCTGCCGCATCCGATGCGTAAAGAAACTCTCGAGTTGGGGATCCGTCCCCCCAGACGACCACCTGCTCATCGCCACGTTCGATGGCTTCAAGACACTTCCGGA
>JBGMQN010000020.1:0-3795 GCA_048054495.1 Anaerolineales bacterium | reverse complement strand
CCCCAGACGACCACCTGCTCATCGCCACGTTCGATGGCTTCAAGACACTTCCGGACCAGGGCCGGGATGACATGCGAAGTCTCCAGGTCGAAGTTGTCCTTTGGGCCATAGAGGTTTACGGGGATCAGGTAAACAGAATTGAATCCATACTGTTGACGATAGGACTGCGACTGCACGAGCAGCATTTTCTTTGCCAGCCCGTACGGTGCGTTGGTCTCCTCTGGGTACCCGCCCCAGAAATCGACCTCTTTAAAGGGGACCGGCGTGAATTTCGGATAAGAGCAGACCGTACCCACCGCTACAAACTTCTCCACGCCCTGCCGCCAGGATTCGTGAAGCAGCTGCACACCCATCATGAGGTTGTCGTAGAAGAATTCTGCGGGATGCGCCCGATTTGCTCCGATCCCCCCCACATTGGCCGCCAGATGCAGGACGACTTGAGGTTGAACATCGTCCAGCATTCGCCGAACCGCCGCTCCATCCACCAGGTCATAATCCCGTTTTCGTGGAACGAAGATATCCGTCGCTCCCCGCTCCCTGAGACGTTCAATGACATAAGAACCCAAGAATCCCCCACCGCCTGTCACGCACACTCGCTTGTCGGCCCAGAATTCCGATAGATCGCTCATTCTGCCACCGCTTCACGTATGTGTATCTTTTGTCCGCGAATTTCCAGTGTGGCGGTCGTTCCATCGCGACCCTCGGATACGACTTCGAATCCCTGCTCCAAACAGGTAAGGCGCACGACATCCGCGATATCGCCATCCCCATCGATCATGATCGAGTCGAAACCCTGCTGCCGTGCGGCCTGTAGAGCCTCGCGCGCCTGTCTCCGGCTCTCACGATATAAGTGCATTGAGTTTTCGACGTAGGCCACAGTGAGTTTCGCCCGCAACGAGATGCCTTCGGGTGTGATGATATAGAGCAGCTTTCTCCGTTCCGCCCGCTTTACTTTGACGTAGCCTTTGGCAATGAGGCGCTTTACGTGCCAGTTCACCGTTCCAACCGCGACACCCAGCTGATTGGCCAAGGTGGCTTGCGTCGTATCCGGATCGCGTTCAATCTCCTCTAGAAGGATGCGATCCCTTTCAGCGTTGGTTGAATTCTCCATTGGTTCTTCCGTCAACTTAGTCCGCTCCCGGTCGAGATTTCCGACTCATTTCAAAATTCAACATTTGAATTCAACATTTGAATTATAGCCTTTTGCATCTTGCGGTCAAGCGCCAGCAGTCCTATTTCCCCGATCCTTGAATTTCGGCTGGATCAGTCGGAGGTTTTCGGCACCAGGAGCCAGACGCCCGTGGGCAGCTTTCGGATTGGGACGTAGTATTTCTTTAACAGGCCCCCTCCAAAGTTGAGCCATACGTCGTTTTCTTCGCCGAACTGGTAATTGGACCCTCGCAGGAATCCTGGAAGGGCATCCGAAACAATCAGATCAAAGCGGCGTGCGGCTAGATCGGCCTCAAACTGATCAAAATACTCCTGGTTGGCCGACATTGCCTGATTCATCATGTGTTTGAGCTCGTAGTCCATGATCAAGGGCACACCTTCAACCTGGCCAAACGTGAGCAGCTGTCGCTGATCGATGAATAGCACTTCATCCGCTTTGGCAGTTTCCTCCTGAATGATCTCGAGCGACTCCCGTACCGCGTCTTCATCCGGGAAACGTTTCGGCCGACCCGAGCGCATGACATCGAAGCTCGGGATCAATATGGCCAAAACCACGAGTGCCTGAATCCCTCCCGGGAGCGAACCCCAGCTACGCCCTTCTCGACCCAACCAGCGGAATGCCACCCAGCCCAGGGCGAACAAAAGGGTCATCATGAACATGTCCAGATTGTGAAGATTGTTCCCCCCACCAATCTTCACACTTGCAATGATCCCTATTCCCAGAAAGCCCGCCAAGCTTAGCCACAGCGCGGACCATTCCAGCCAACCCCACCGCGGACGTCCCCTGATGCCTCCCCAGATTAAGAGAACGACCAGCGGCCCGACAGCGAGCAGCAGGCTCCGCAAGATCCCCTGTTGGCTCAGGGCGTTGGGCAGCAGCCGATACCACAGCAATGGCTGGCTGAGCGCGGTTCCGAAGACCGCCTCCGGACGAGGAAAGGCCACAGACATGACCACTTGAGCCAATATTCCACCAAGCAAGCCCGCCAACCCTACTCCGAGGCTGCGAACTAGGCGGCGCTTGCGATCCGCCTCGGTGTCTACGTCCAGCAGGACCCACAATCCTGCCCACACTGCGGGGGCCGCGAACCAGGTCCAGCGGCTAATTCCCGCATAAAAACCCGCTGCAGCCGCCAGAAGAGCGACACGGAACGGGCGACTTGTATTCAGCAGCCAGGCCAGCAAAATGGCGCTTAGAACCAGGGGAGCGAAGATGCCGCCCAGCGTGAGAAAGATCAGGACCCATAGAGATAATCCGAGACGTAGCTGCCAGGACAGGTTTGTGCGTTTGGTTGAGAAGAGCAGCCAACCAAATACCAGATAGGGCAGCGTCCAGAGCACGACATCCCACAGGCGCAGCGTTGCGATCGTGACACCTGGAATCAGGAAGGGGAGTCCCCACAGGCCATGCCGACCGGGAGTCAGATAGGTCGGAAACGTGAAATCCCCTTCCACCAGGTACTGGTCTCGCAAGAAATACAGAGAGTAGTCCCAGAGTCGGTTGCCCTCAGACCAGTACAGCTTGAACGGATAATCCGAGACGAGGATCAATCGCTTGGAGAGCACGAATACACTGGCGCCGAGCAGCAACGACAAGGCGATATTCGGGAAGGCACGCGCGGAATTCTCTGAGACGATGAGACCCGCAACTATGGAAGAAAGAATGAGAATCAGGATGCGGAAGGAGGAGGTGGTCAGGGATTTACCCCAGATTCCGAGGAACAGCAACGAAGGGACGAGAATCGCCAGCCCCGCAATTGCCCATCGCAGCCATCCCAGCTTTTGGAACCAGGGCGCCAGGGAACGGTCATACCAGGAGATCAGAGATTCCGGCGAGGCGATGCCCCAAATGCAAAATCCGGCCAGTGTCAGACCAATCGCTACATAACCCACGGATCCCGCGAGCCACAGGATCGAGTCGCCACCCATATAGCGTGCGTTTCCGATCGCGACTTCGAAAACATCTTCCCCGCCCAGATAGAGTAGGACCAGGATCAACACACACATGAGGCTCATCAAACTGCGTGATCCTGTGTTCGATTTGGTTTCATTCATTTTTAGGCCTATTTCCAAGGAAGGCACCCCAAACGGTGTATGCGCCGGGCAGGCTGGTAATCAGTATCAAAAAACGTGACAGGAGTGCCAACGCGGCCGCCTGCTCGGTACTAGCACCCACGGATGAATAGAACGCGATGACGGTCAGTTCTCTCAGTCCGTATGCGTTGATCGTGAAGGGAAACAGCGCGATGAAATAGGTGACGGCTGTTATTCCTGCTACCTGTATCAGGCTCACATCGATCCCAAGAGCTTGAGCCAGCGTCCAGATAAAAACAAAATAGGAAAAGATTCCGACCCACGAAGCAAGTAAGGCCACAACCAGCGACGCCGGCGATCTTAGCCAGAGCGCCGTGGCCTCCCAAACCCGTCGTGCTGCGCTGCGCAGTGAGCTCGGTAGTTTAACTCGACCAGCCGCGACTCCCAGGATAGCCAGGAAGCCGCCAAGCAACGGCCAACTGAGCGGGAGTACGAAGAGCATTGCGAATGCACCCATCGCGCGGTCCACCACTATGGACGCCGCGCCACCCACTCGATTGCTCGTCTCACGCAGGATGCCGACCAGCCGGA
>JBGMQN010000089.1:0-4058 GCA_048054495.1 Anaerolineales bacterium | reverse complement strand
TGTTTATGGATCACTGGTGGCCCGACCTATCTGCGATTCGGGCGCGTCCCCCCAGCATGCGGCCCCTGCCGCGACGGCCTCATATTGAATCTACAGCAAGGGGGTCACTTTGCGGTGAACAGGGGGTTAACGTTCGGGATTGATCGAGGAGGCAGGTCTTGGAATCGTGAACGAATCGTAAATCGGTCGATTATGTAAAGGAAACGCGGCAGCTTATGGGTCGGAGAGGCTGTCGGCGGTCATGCGGGTGACAAGATCTCTGGCCAGCTTGGGACGTCCGATTCCCAGCATGCGCGATCGCAAGACCTGCGTGGCTTCAATGGCGCTGGAATAAGCCTGTTCCAGATCCGGGGGAGACTGCTCCCGGAGCTGAATTAGTTCCTCGATGTGGCCCTCAAACTCCGCATCGGGAAACGTGGGCGGTCCTGCGCCGTTCTCGCTCATAAAGTGCTGCATAGCCTGGTCTACCTCCCCCTTCAATCGCTGGACTGCCACGTGGATATCCTCGGTGCGGCCCGTTTCTGAAAGGCTCGCAATCTCATCGAACCTACGTCGCAGAAACTCGAGCCGCAGCTCCAGGGCGCTTGACTCATCGATGGTGGCCAGCATCTGCGCCCGCTCCATCAAGAGCTTGACGGGGTAGGTTCCGTCACCGGGAAGCGTTCCCTCCGAGGCGCGAGCCAGGACGCTGCCGAGCAACAGCAGAATGATGAGAAACTGCGGCACCAGCCAGGCGGCGCTGACGCGCGGCCAGCCCGCGAACCGTGGCGAGACTCGATCCTTGATGGATTGGGTCCACCGTCGGTACCTACTTGGACCCGGCAGGTGGCGAGGGGTTGGGTATGAGCTGATCGAGGGGTCGGTAGAGGAAAATGAAATCGCCCGCGATTGCAGCGGGCCTTCGCCCCATCGTAAGGCTTTGGTACGAAAATCCGAAATGCCCTCCGGGGTGCCCGACCCCAGTTCAGGTAGCTCACCGATGTCTAGCTCGGGATCGGGTTCAAATGAGTATCCCGAACCCCGAACCGTGACGAAGTGGCGGGGTCGAGATGGATCGTCCTCGAGCTTCGCCCGCAGGCGGTACACAAACTGCTTCACGAGATCCAAGTCGCCGACATATTCCGGTCCCCATGCCTGGGTCAGGATCTCGTCCACCCTCAAGACCTGATCCGGATGCTGCATAAACAACTTAAAGACTTCGAATTCCTTGGGCGTGAGCTGTACTAGGCGATCTTCGATCACCACCTCGCGCTTCGCCTCGTCCACTTTCCAGGGCGCGCCCGTGGGGCTGGTGGCCGGAATGATCCGCGCACGCCTTCGCAGGCAGGCCTGGAGCCGCGCCGCCAATTCTGCGTATTCAGCGGGTTTCGTGATGTAGTCGTCCGCCCCAAGCTGCAGCCCGCGAACGGCCTCCTGACTGTCGCTGAGCACGGTAAAGAACAAGATGACAGCATCTGTGATGTCCCCCAGCCGTGCGCAGACCTCGCGACCATTCATGCCCGGCATGCGGACATCTAGAATCACCGCATCGGGTTGGTGGTCGTAGGCGAGTCGCAATCCCTCGGTGCCGGAAGTGGCGGTCAGCACCTCGTATCCATCTTTCTCGAGGTGCATCGCGAGGATTTCACTGGACTCGACCTCGTCGTCTATGACGAGTACGAGAGTGCGATCAGACATGCTCTTCTCCATATGAGACGGTGCGCACGCACAATGCTTACACAGCGCGCTACGCGCGATTCCCCAGTTCGCGAAGCGAACCGCCTTCGGCTGGTAAGCTCGCAAGATCCGGCCGCACGCGCGACCGGGTCGGTATTCAGTTTTAGTTGCTAGGGCTTGGAAGTTAGGCTCGAGGACTTACTAGATGAAGGATGAAGTTCTGATGAAATAAAGGGTTGCGCTCGGCCTCGAATAAGATGTTGGAGACCACTGGCAGTTGTCCTTCAGCCTCTCCTAACCCCGCTTTCAGGGCTCGTTGCGAGCCCGCTGGCTTGACCCCCCCTCTGGTGCTCCCTGGACCGCGACCGCGGTACCAGCCGACTATAGTCTAACACTTTTACTGAGGGAAAGTCAAAATCGGATGGTCTAGCCCGCACGCTGGTTCGACCACCCCTCTCGCCAACCTTACAATCACTTAACTGGGACCTCGCTCCCAGACTCCTCGCAGCCCAGTTGGCATAAGCTCGAAGCGTCCCAAACCCAACAAAACCGTGTCAGATCGGCGCAATCACTGCCCGAGCACGGCTTTACAAGCACTGAGCCAGCGGGGCAGCACAGGCAAACCAGGGCTTGCGCCGGTCGCGTTGGGCGGGAAAGGCAAAGATGGCGGACAACAACAATCGCTCCGGTAATCGTCTACTGACCGCGCGGGACGCGGTCGAGTTCCTCGGAATCAGCCTGAGCACGCTCAACCGCATCGAGAAGCAAGGGCTGCTGGTTCCGTTCCGCACACCGGGCGGACATCGACGCTACGCGCAGGACATGCTCGACGAATACCTGGAAGCCACGAGGCGCCAGCCGGCACCATCTGGGGGAGCATGAACATGGCCGAGAAAGAGGATCGAAAGAAACGCACGGAGGGTGACCCGCAGAAGGACGAATCGCGGAGCTCATCCCTCCCGAAGGAACTGGAGCAGGTCCGACGGAAGGACGCCCTCCCACAGGATGCGGCGGATACCGAACCCTCGGCCAAGAGCGAGCCCTCTAAAGAGGACAGGCCCTCTAACGAGGACAGGCGGCGCGAGTTCGGCTCCGTGACGGTGACATTAGAAGACGCTATGCCCGGCGCGCAGGTCATGGCCGCTACTTCGGAAGAGTTTCGGGAATCCCTCCAAACCCTCCAGGGCTCCCTCGAGCTGTTGATCGCGGGCAAGGTGCCCGATTTGCGGAACGCGAAGAAGTTCCTGGGGATTGCCTACCAGGAGACGGAGTACCTCAACAACCGGGTGGGCGACCTGCAGCTTGCCTCCACGATTGAGTCTGGCAAGCTGCGCCTCGATCTGACCGGGCTGGATCTGGACAGTCTGCTGCAGGCAGTGGTCAAGAAGCTCTCCCCCGCCGCAGTGCAGAACGACATCGAGATCGAGCTCAATAAGAGCGAAGAATGGCTCGTGATCCGGGGCGACCAGTCCCTGTTGCGCATGCTGCTGACGAACCTGATCGAACGCTGCGTCAAAGCCACTCCCCCCAGGGGCAAGGTGCGGATCACATTTGAACCGGTGGGGGAATTCGTCGAGATTCAGATCCTCAGCGATGGCGGGACGGCTTCCGATTTCGTCGAGATCCATAGAAACACAGCCGCTGAGCGGAGGCTGGCGATCTATGTGGCGGAACAGATTGCATACGCTCACGAAGGTAGCCTGACCTTCATGGGCATCGATCAAGAGGTCAGGCAGGTGACGCTTACGCTCCCCATGCAACTCAAGGGGCGCGGGAGAGGCAAGATCCTGGTCGTGGACGATAACCCGCAGGCCGCCACGCTGCTGGAGTATGCCCTTCAAGAGGAAGGCTATGAGGCAATCAAGGCCTTGAACGGGCTGGAAGGCCTCAAGTTGGCCAAGACGGAAAGGGTGGACCTGGTGATCCTGGATATCTTGCTGCCCGGAATCGATGGCCTTGAGGTCTGCCACCGGCTGCGCGCGGCGCCGGAAACCGCTACCACGCCAGTGATCATGATTTCTGCCAAGGCCCGAGAAGAAGACCGGGCCACGGCGCTGCGCATCGGCGCCGATGCCTACTTTGGCAAGCCGCTCGGAATGTCTGAGTTAATGAAGGCCATCGAAAACCTGCTCGAGGAAGGCGATTCGCCGGGATGGGGCCTTAGCTGATGGCGACACCCGCACCCGATCGCATCCCTGCCGCCAGCGGCCAGCTCGCTCAGGTCCTGCTCGACGCAGGCCTGATCACCGATGAGCAATTCGAAGAGGCGCGCCAACTCATGGAAGAGGGCAATAGCCCCATGGGCAGCATCATCGCCCAGAGGAACTGGGTTTCGCCGCAGAGCCTTGCCATGGCGCTCAGCCTGTATCTCAACCTCCCGCTGATCGACCTGACGCGTCACT
>JBGMQN010000136.1:7258-13908 GCA_048054495.1 Anaerolineales bacterium | reverse complement strand
ATATGCAGCAAACCAGGCGGCGGTCCACTCCCAGACATTTCCGGCCATGTCCAAAGCGCCGAACGGACTAGCGCCATGTGGACGAGCGCCTACTTTTGCAGGTAGCCGTGGGACACTTTGGCTGTATGCATAGTTGGCCAATTCAGCGCTGGGTTTGGCATTCCCCAAGGGTATGTTCTTCCATCTGAACCTCTCGCCGCACGCTCCCATTCCTCTTCGTTGGGGAGCCTCCTGCCTGCCCATTCACAATAATCCTTCGCAGCGAACCAAGAAGTATTGATCACAGGGTAGTCCGCAAACGCGGGATTGTAATGATAAGTAATCTCTCGATCAGGTAGAAAGTCCTCTGAATGCACGGGACAACCAATTAGGTCTTCGCCAGCGGCGGGAGTGCTCATCAGTCGGGCCTCTACGCACTTTTGGTACATCGAATTGGTCACCTCAGTCTTATCCATCCAAAACGCAGGTATCGATACCTTATGGCCGGGGAATTCGTGTGCTTCAGCATTAGGCTCATTTTCCTCGCTGCCAATCCATGCTTCCCCTGCGGGCACATATACCTGAATCATTCCGTCCTTCACTGATACCCTTTCAAATCCGGCTGAAAGCGTCGGCGTCGGTGCTAAGGTAGGTAGGGCGGTTGAAGTAGCCGTCGGGGTCGAGCTTGGAGTTCGTCGTGCATCATGATCAAGATCCGGTCTTCACCGGATATGGCTGGACCGGCCAGCTGCTGTTGGAAGACCACGTGAGGGTTTCCTATGCCCTCAACGGAGCGCGAGATACCATCCTGGCACAGGGCAATCCGGAGATGGAGAGCTTCATCAGCCGCTTCAAGACCGAGAACAGGTCCTTGCTGCTGGATGCGCAGAGGCTGGGAGATTTACAGAGCCTGGTGAGAGAAAGGATGGCTTATCACAACGGGGAACGACGACACTCAACGATCGGATATCGGGCACCCGCGGCATATGTCGCGACTCTGAGCCACGGTCGTAGCCTGTCCTGGCGTTCACCGGTGCCTGCGGCCCAGGCGCAGGCAGGCCAGGGCATCACAATTCCGATGCCCTGACGGTGTCCAAGAAATGGGGTGCACCGCCTAGCTCATCTGACATGCGGAAGGTGCTATCGCGGTAGAGCCGGTCTTTTGGGAGATAGTAGCAGTATGTGCACGCAAGGTTGCATACAGCCCCCGTGGGCTTGATCATGACCTCAAAAGGCTGGGGGTCTTCGTCCGCGCTCACGAGAGCTTAGACTCCCGGACGATCGACAGCGGGTGTTTTTGGCTGTGCTTCGAGGAGCCGCTCTATCAGCAACCGCTCCATGTCTCGCGCCGCTGCGGCGTATTCCTCTCGGTCATGAACATTAACCATTTCACCTGGATCTTCACCCAGGTCGTACAGCTCGGTTCTTCCATTGAGTCGAACTACAAGCTTGAAGTCCTTCGTCCTAACCATGGCCGCGCGCGACAGGGTCTGCGGATCATCAAAGAACACCTTGTACTTTGCACTGTAGGCCATCGGCCGACCACGCGAGTATAGATAGGGGTTATGTTTCTCGAGAAGCTCTTGTTCCCTACCACCCTCCGCGTACACGGAGTCTCGATGCGGGATTTCAGGATTCGCAAGGAGGGGAGCCAGGGACTTGCCAGCCATTCCGGATGGCGGGGCGATCTGGCACAGCTCGTAAAGTGTAGGGGCCAGGTCGACCAACTCGGTCAGACCGTCCACTCTGGCAGGGCGCGATTCCAGCCACGGTACCCTGAGGATCAGGGGTGATTGCAGGATGCTGTCGTGGAACAAGCAGTCCCATTTCTCAACCAATTGGTACTGTCCCGCGTAGTCCCCATGGTCTGTCGTAAAAACTACGACGGTATTCTCGGATAGGCCGAGCGCTTCCAGCTCCTGCAGCAGCTGACCTACCAAGTAGTCCATCGCCGCCACCATACCGCCATACACGGCGATGACCTCGCGCCAGTCGCTCTCGCTAAGGTTGGCCAATCCGTAATTCCTGTAGATGAGCGACATCGCGCTGGGTTTGTCGCCCAGGTCAACCGGGGGGTACAGTCTCACTCGTTCCCGGTCAATCTGAGAGAAATACGGCTCCGGGGCCTGATACGGGGGATGTGGATAAAACAAGTTAAACCAGAGGAAGAAAGGGGCGGGGGCATCACGTAACCATGACAAAGTGGCGGCTGTGTTGCGCCCGTCCGTTGTCTCAGCCAAATCTACAAGCACCCGCCCACCGTAAAACGCCCCGGTTAAAGGATCGCCTATCGTCTCGGAATAATCCGTGGGCTCATCGACCGGTTCGTGTATCCAATGGTCGAAGGAATTGTCCAGGAACTCGTCCTCGACGATGTGATTGCGACCGACCAGCGCTGTCGTATACCCATTGGCACGAAAGGTTTCCGCAAGGTGGCGCTCCCCGGGCCGAAGTTTTAGATCGAGCGTTCGATGCCCACCGGTGCTGGCGTACTGGCCAGTAAACATGCTGGCCCGCGATGGAGTGCACTTCCCGTGCTGTAGAAAGGCCTGGGTAAACAGAGTTCCCTGATCGGCGAGCGCATCGATATTGGGTGTTTCCACTGATCCAGCTGCGCCGTGCTCACTCCGCCCGGCGGGCAGGGTTTTCCGTAAACAGCTGACGTAATCTGCACGTAGTTCATCTGGCGTGATGATCACTATGTTAGGTTTCTGCATCGCACAACGCTCCTATCTTGTCAAAATTATCCCAAGCGACAATAGGACAAGGCTGGCCAAAACTACTTTACGGAATGTCTCGTTCGAAAAGCTCGCAAAGATCCGTATCCCGAGCCAGAGCCCAAGTAACATCGCCACAACGACTTTGAGGACGAGAATGAGGTGCTCTCTCCAGAAAAGCCCGAAATAAGCATACGCTAACAGCGTGGCGATGATCTCGATGGTGAAGAACATGGCTAACGTGCCGCGGAACCTCAACTTGTCGTCCGCCTGCTCATGGCTCAATAACAACACAACCGGCGGTCCGGATAAGGTAACACTACCGCCTAAGACACCCGCGACGAAGCCAACAGCTGGCGCTATTCGTTGGCCACTGCGACCGACCGCTCGGATTCCGATCAAACTCGCCAGCGAGAAAGCAAGGACGACAATCGACACAACGCTCACCAGAATCTCCGGGTCAATCACATTCAGAATAGCCGCGCCAATAAAAGCCCCAACCGTGGCCGGAATCGCCAGCGCAAGCAACAGCTTCCAATTAATCGGAAATCGGCCGATGGTTTGCATGGCGAGCTGAGACATAAGCGAAACCACCTTCAATACCGGAATGGCTAGCTTCGGGTCCATAAACAGCAACATCAGCGGGAGGGCGATCAAAGCGTTACCGAATCCAGTCATCCCGAGAATCACCGAAGAGAGAAAAATGACTCCCTGAAGACTGATTTCATGCATCAGGGAGTCTTGCATTTGGAGTTCTTTAGCGATCCTGATTGCGGTTCGGCTATTGCTTCACCGCACCTGCGACCAGGCCGCGAACGAAATACCGTCCGACCAGGGCGAAGAAGAATACAACTGGGATGATCGTGAGGATCGAGGCCGAGGCGACTTGTCCCCAGTTGATTGAATATGTGGATGTCCACCCTGCGATGCCAACAGAAATTGTTTGCACGCTGGGGGAGGAAAGCAGGATGGCAGGGAAGAGAAAGTCGTTCCAGGACACAACAAATGCAAAAATAGCGACAGTGGCTAGCCCCGGTCCTATAAGCGGGAGGTAGACCGTTCCGAGCGTCCTCAAGCGGCTCGCGCCATCTATGCGCGCAGCATCCTCCAACTCGAGTGGCACCGCGTCGATAAAAGTTGACAGGGTCCAGATGCCAAATGGCAACGCAAGCAGAACATGAACCAGCACAACGCTCAAGATGTTGTCGTACAAACCGATAGAGGCCATTACGCGGAAGAGCGGGATGATCAGCAGAATACCGGGGAACAAGTAGACCCCCAGGATGGCCATTGAATAAGCCCTTTTACCGCGGAATCTCAGACGGCTTACAGCGTAGCCGGCCCCGACGGAGAGTATCAATGTAAGAACGGTTGAGAACAGACCGACGAGAAGGCTATTCTTCAAGAATATGAAGAACTTGGATCCAAAGATTACCGCCTCATAATGGGCAAAGGTGAACTCACCTGGGAAGAAGGTTGGTTTGCTGGCCATCATTTCTGGAAGTTTCTTGAATGACGTGATTAGGGCCCAATAGATTGGGAAGATATAGAAGAGCGCCAACAGTGCGATGATTGCATAGACGAGCACCAATTGCCAGGATTTCAACCGTGACATTCGTTATCTCTCACTGGCAGCTAACCGCTCGCGACCGAAGAACCGAAAGTAAAGCAGCGAGGCTGGTAAGACAAATAGGATCAGCAGGAGAATCGAGATCGTCGCCGCATCGCTCATTCGGAACAACTGCAGTCCTTGCTTGTAGATGGCGATCGGAAGGGTCGTCGTGGCATCCACCGGTCCGCCCTGTGTCATGAGCCAGATGGGCGGGAACATATTAAAGAGCCATATGGCGAGGATGAACGATGTGCTTGCCACCGCTGGTGCGATCAGCGGCAATGTGATGTGCCGGTATGCCTGGACACTCGATGCACCATCCACTTGTGCAGCGTCGTACAACTCCACCGGAACCGTCTGCAACGCCGCCAAAGTCACCACCACCATGAACGGAGTCCAGCGCCAGACGTTCACGAAGACGACAGTGGCCATGGCCAATGTCGCGTTTGAGAAGAATGATATTGGGGCATCCACAAGTCCCGAGCGCAGGAATAGGAAATTCGCCACACCAGCTACGGGATCAAGGATCCAGCGCCACATCAGGATGGTGACGACAATGGGGAAGATCCACGGAAGCAGGCTCCATGTGCGCACGATCCGACGACCGGGATAGTTGAGGTTGAGCAGGGAGGCCACCAGCACTCCAATCGGCACGATCAGGATGAGATTGGCGATACTCCAGACCGCAGTCAGTCTGGCGGCATGCCAGAATCCTGCAGATTGGCTAATTCTGATGAAGTTATCAAGGCCCACAAATGGTGCGCCGGCTTCTACCGTGGATTGTTTGTGCAGGCTTAGCCAGATGACAAGAAGGAAAGGATAGCCAACGATTGCGACCATCCAGATCAACGAAGGCAAGGTCAGCACCGCCGCCAACGGTCCATCGCGTTCGATCCACGAACCCACTCGCTTGACTGCCGTCATCTAATCACTAGGCAATCGTGTGAGGCTGCGCTCCAAACGACAGTAGCACCAATTGCGCCCCGTGTCGGGCAAACTGATGGTGCGAGGGGTGCGCCCTCCACCAGCGCACCCCTCAACTTCGCTCTCAGTCTGGCTTCCTACTGAGAGATGATGTCCAGGTACTGCTGCTCGCCCCAGGCCACAGCCTCCTCGGGACTCATGCCCTCAAATACGATTTGTTGAAGAACCTTCGCCAGTGTGAAAGAAGTCTCGATTTGGGAGGCGTTGGGGGCCGGCTCCGCGCCCGTGAACCCGATGACCTGCAGGGTCTGCCCCACTCTCGCTTGCTCTTCTACCAGGTTTCGGTACTTGTTGTTCATGGGGTAGGACCAAAATGCATCTGATTCGGCGGTAGCTTTATCAACCGGCATCAGCAGTGCCGGCTCCGCCATGAGCATCTCGGCGTGGTTCGCAGGCTCGTAGAGCCACCTCACGAAAGCCTCCACTTCGTCTAGATGAGTTTCGGCCGTAGTTGTCATGACCAATGCACGCGGATAGCCCGTATGGATGTTGGTTCCGTCCTCTGGCCATGGCATATCCGTCATGCGGTATTTGGCTGCCAGGTCCGGGTCATTCGCGTCCAGCTCCCCCAGCCAGGAGCCGGTAAACATTACGGTTCCGCACTTGCCGGCCTTGATCAGCAGCTCGGTGGAACCCCAGTCGGCATTATCAGCGCCAGGTGGCGCGAACTCGGCCAACTGAGCCAGGTAGCCATATGTGCGTATATTTTCAGGCGAGTTGAAGACGATCGTCTCTACGCCATCCGCGACTTCGACGACATCGCCTCCACCAGATCGCAGGAACGACCAGACCATCTGACTGCCATAGTTGCCGTTCGCCGAGATCGGCATGCAAAATCCATATTGATCCACAATACCATCACCGTCGGTATCCTTGGTCAATTCCCTGGTTACCGTAAGGAATTCATCCCATGTCCTTGGAGTATCCAGACCGGCCTCCTCTAGCAGATCGGGCCGATAGACCATGGGCCAATAGACACCGTAGATCGGGATGCCGTATTGCACGCCACCCATATTGTAGATATCGACCCCTGCCTTGAAGAACTCGTATTGGTCGTTTAGGTCTGCGAAGAGGTCATCAATCGGCAAGATGGCCCCTTCACTCTCGATCAAGGGCAGGTGCGGCGGATTGATGAGCATCATATCCGGCAGGGTGTCTGCTGCGATCGCTGCCAGGATCTTAGTCTGGTAGTCCGGGAAGTTGATTGGAACCTGCTCAACCGTGACACCGCTCTCGGCTTCATAGCGGTCTAGCCAGGTCTGCAGAGCTTCGACCCGCTGTGGCGGGGTTTCCCAGTGCCATAGTGTCAGGGTGACGGGCTCAGCGGCTGCGGGTTCTTCCGCTGGTTCCTCCGCCGC
>JBGMQN010000136.1:0-7158 GCA_048054495.1 Anaerolineales bacterium | reverse complement strand
CCGCTGGTTCCTCCGCCGCCGGCCCCTCGGCCGTTGGCGTCGCGCATGCTGCGAGCAAGATCGCCGCAGCCGGCAGACTGAGAATCAGGAAAACTCGGGGTTTCATTTCTCTCCTCCTCATTAGTTTCACTTGGAAGACGGGTGGTGATTTAGCACCTGCTTCGATTCTGTCGGTTGCACCTCCCTTCCTGCCGTACGTCCGCGCTAGGACGCTTCGCTAGATCAGTCGCCCATGGCCTAGGGTCGACTCGATTCGTTTGACATGGATGATTGATCAGCCTGGATAGCTTGTGGCCTTGCGGAGTTCCATCCGAGAGCGGCCGCACCGAGCAGGCTGGCGTCGGCGCCCAGATGAGCCCATTCAATAGACGGAGGGATCAGCTCAGGCGGCGTTCCGTTCTGCACGATCTGAAGAGCCGAATCGAATAACAAATCCCCCGCAGACATCATTCCGCCGCCAATTGCGATCATCTCGGGATCGAACACACGCGCGATCTGCAGAAGGGCGAAGCCAAGATGGTCGCCTGTACTCCGCAACAGATGTTGCGCCAAGGAGTTGCCATCTTTTGCAGCTTGCACAATGTCTTGGGCCGTCATGGTCTTTGCCTCGCGGCGCGGGATCAAGCCGCTGACTTGGTCTGCAGCTTGAGCGATAGCCGTTCCTGAGACGTACAATTCGAGACATCCACGGTTTCCGCAGGAGCACTGCGGCCCGAGAGGGTCGATGCTGAGATGCCCCAGCCGTCCCGCGGCCCCATTGGCGCCTTGAAGCAATTCGCCGTTGGCGATTACCCCCCCACCAACACCTGTCCCTAAGACAAGCATGACGAAATCGTTGGTTCCGCGCCCACACCCGTAGAGGTATTCCGCCAGGGCAGCCGTGTGACCATCGTTGGCTACCCTCACCGGCGTTAGGGGGTACACATCTGCCAGGCTGTCCTTCAGGTTGGTTCCGGTCCATCCGGGCAGCTTGCTGCTGGCAAACCGCACGGTCCCGGTATCTGGAATGACGACTCCGTGAGTGGCGACGCCGATTCCAACGACCTTCCCTGATATCGATGCCTTGAGGTCGCGCGCGAGTTGGCGCAGCCGGCGCAGAACCGCCTCGCCTCCCTCGTGAGCATTCGTCGGAGTCGTGAGTCGCTTCACGATCTTCCCATCCTGGTCGACCGCGACCGAGGCCAGCTTTGTACCTCCGATATCAATTCCGAGTGCCACAGAGTTTGAAGGCTCCGCCATCTACTCCCTCTTTAGCCCTCTCCGCTCACCCAGTGAACGGCCTGCTGCCAAAATCGCGGGTAGTGTTCCCAGCGAGTGAAGTATTCTCCCCAGTGAGCGCACGGATCGGGCGTGAACGCCAATGTGCGCGCTCGGCCCGAAGCGCCTACAGCTAGGAAGGGGAAATCCTCTATCGTTCCCAGTAGCTCACCTTCGGGCTTAATTCTGGTCTTGTTGTATCCAAAGAACACAGGACATTCTTGCCAAGGAATGCCGCGCGTTACCGGATGTTCTGTATTGACAACCTCCACGCCAACGCCTTCTGGAGTTTCTTGTCGGTCGTCAACGACATTCAGGATCTCCACCGGCAGCACATCCGCAATCGGTGTTCCGTACCAGTTGCCGCGGCCGTAACGGCCTTGGTATGTGAAGTACCCACCCCCGAAGATCAGCCCGCCTCCTCCTTTGACATACTTGGCCAACTCTCGCATGCGGTTTGGGCGCGGTTTCAGTGGCTGCCCTTCCTCGAGTGGATAGGTGGCTAAGGTCTCGGCCCCTATGTCACTCAGAATGACTACGTCATAGTTCTCTTTTAATTCCTTGGAGGTGGAAGGGAATTCGGAAAATGCGTAGATGGGTGGCAAATGGGTGACATCAATTTCGGGATCAAGGTCGAGCGCGTTCCGAAGAGCTGCGGCGGCGTCTTTGATACGGCTTACGTATTGGATAACCTCCGCACCCTTGACCTCAGTCTCCAGGCGGATTGAGCCATCCCCAGCATATAGAACGCGAATCATCGCAAACCTCCCCAGGTGCCTATTCTGTCTTGTGCTCTGCCGCGAGGATTGTCATCATCTGCGCCAGGCAAAGGGAATCTGAGACCGTCTTGTCATCTTTCGAGTTTCACGAAATCGAAGGTTACAGGTCGGAACCGCCTTCCTCGAGGCAGTGTCCGCGCGGCCTGGATCCGGCATTTTTATGATCGTTACCCAGAAATCGCGTATTCGACCTCCCCACGTGAGAAATCTATGGAACCGAAGCTCGGGGAGGAAACCAAGCGCTCAAAGAGGCGTCGCGAGGCGCCTACCGCGGCGGCGTATGGGGTTGTAATCTGGGCTTGCCTGATGACGAGATGATTACTGAGAAGAGGTGACAGGCGACGACGCACCTCGTTTTCGAGGTGATTTTGCAGATCGGGAGGCATCCCGCTCAGCGCGCCCCCTATGATTAGCGTGCTGACCTGTAGAAGGTAGACCAGGTTGGCAATCGCTTGAGCGAGCGCGCCGATCATGTCGCTTACGATTTCTGAGCAAGTCTCATCGCCTGAGCTGGCACCTTGAAGGATCGCTTGGAACTTGGCCGTGCGATCCTCGATCAGCCCGATTCGCTTGAGCTCATCCCCTGCATCTTTCACGGCGGCGATGCGCTGATCGAAGCGCTCGTTTACGGCACGCACGGAAGCTATGGTCTCGAGGCAGCCCTTCTTGCCGCAGGAGCAACTCGGCCCGTCGGGCAGAACCGTTGTATGGCCGATGAGGCCTGCATTCCCAAACGGGCCTTTATAGAGCTGGCCATTGAGATACATGCTGGCCTTAACGCCCTCGATAAGGCCAACGTAGAGCGAGTCCTCAATTCCTGATTCTCCCCCATTGATTTCCACCAGGGCCATGCAATCGACGTCGTTCTCAACGGCAACAGGAAGTCCTAGCTCCGCCTCCAAGCGAGAGCGCAGTGGAAAGTTAGGCCAATCAGGAGCGCGGCCGATTGACAGCACATCGCCCGATGCAGGATCAACGTAGCCCGGTGTGGCAATACCGATTCCGATTAGCTCACGGTCCTCGAACTGCGTCTTGACTCTTTGCGCATATCTTGAAACGGTTCGCACGAACTCATTGGGATGCAAATCGCTGTCTGCAGTTGGATTAGCGTGTTCGACAATTTCCCCGTCTAGGTTAGTGAGGGCAAAATACATCCCCGGTATCTCTAGTCGCACTCCTAGAATCAAGTACGAGCCGTCATTCAACCCAAAGAGCGTCGCAGGTCGACCTCCAGTTCTTGAGGATCGTCCAACGGATTTGATCCAACCCTGATTCGAGAGTTCGCTCATCGCTCGCCGCAAAGTGGGCAGACTTACTTGGGTCTGCTCCCGCAGCTGTGCGAGAGACAAAGGGGCCTTTTGTAAATGGGAGACTACCGCTGACTTCAACGGTAGCGAGGTCTTTATCGGCATGAGTTATTTAAATCTATTTATAAAATCCTTTACATTATAGGATGTTGGAGCGGGCTGGTCAAGCTGCAAGTAAATAGCCAAGCCCCCGAGCCACGGGGGCTTGGCGCCTATTTTTTCGTGCCCCAGTGAGCACGTGATCTTTTGAGTTTGGGCCTACAATCAAAGGGGCGGGGGACATTTTTCAGGTCCGTGATCCTAAGTCACGTGCTCGCCAGCAAGTACATGGTCAGCTCACGCGTCGCTGAATTGGTCACCGATTGCCCAGGCTCAGTGCGGCTGGAGCCTCCGGATCGCTCATAAGGGCGTAGGCCTAATGAAAAAACCCGCCATGAGTGGGGGTTTTTCGCCATGAACGGTCGGTTTTCAACGTTGGATGGAGGGATTTCGCCATGAATGGCGGGACGCACTAGATGCCCAGAAGCTTGCGCAATTCCTCCATCCGCCTGCGGCTTACGGGAAGCACCTTGTTGACCGGGGGATCCATCTTCACTTCCCACTCTCCCTCCGCCCGCGTCCGCAGCTCGTAGACCCGATCCAGGTTCACGATGTACGATCGGTGAATGCGAAAAAATGGTGGCGAAGGCAGCCGCTCCTCAACTTGCTCCAAACGCTCGCTGTGTCGGCGCATTGTTTTCCGAGCTGTGCGGATCAGACTATCGTCTCCCTCTGCCTCGATGAAGAAGATCTGATCCCTCTCAAGTAAGATCACCTTTCCCGGCTTGCTCTTGACTGGGAATCGTTTGAGACCGGATTCGATCATTTCCCTAACGAACCTCACTTTCGATCACTTGTTTTGCCACACAGGCTCACGTTTCTCCATAAAAGCGTTGAGCCCCTCTTGGGTGTCCTCTAGAGCCATTAGCTCCTCCAGGTAGAGCCTCTCCATCTTTCCTACCGCCCGCGGCTTGCCAGCCTCGCATGCCGATGAGGTAGCCCTTCTTATTGACCCGAGTCGCGACCGCGCTCAGCGCGGTCAGCTGCTCGGTCACCTCAGCCACGGTCCGCTCGATATCCTCATCGGGGCTGGAGCCGTTGACCAACCTGATTTCCGCCGCCTGCTGCGCGTCTACCGCCTCACCAGAATACAGTATCTGGGCCGCCCACCGCGGCCTAAACCGAAAATCAGCGACGCAACCGGAATCCCACCTGCGATCGCCGGAGCCCACTGCCGCGCGCTCGTCAATGATCCCGTAATGAGAACCATTGTCCCGTCTGTGAGGTCTTCTACGTGTTGCCGTTGGCTGCACGGCCTACCGTCATCGACATATCAAGACCGGCCGGCCAGCCTCTCGCAATACTTGATCGACCGCACTGCCTAGCACGACTTCAAGAACCGGTTTGAAACCATAGCCCCCCATGATAAAGAGGTCACTATTGTGCTCTTCTCCCGCCCCAAGGATTGCGTCGGCGACCGGACCGGTCTTCTGAACCGGAATGGGTCGAACTTCATGCTGCTCAATATACGATTGGGCGCTGCTCAGAGTTCTTTCGGTGACTCGCTCTCCCTCATTCACGCTTACGACAACGAGAGACATCTCCCAGCGCCCCGCCAGGTAGGTGGCAAGGTATAGCGCTTCCCTGCTGTTCGGGCTGCCGTCGTAGGCAAGTAGGACACTGGCCATCTCACGCGCCGGGCCCGGCACCGCCAGTATTGGCCTTGGGCAGCGATGGATCACGCTCCGGAAGCCCGAGCCCAATCGATCCAGGGCCCTGGATCCGGGAGGATGCGCCAGATGCAGCACAACGAGATCTGTCCACCGAGCCCTATCTCTGATCGTTCGAGCCACTCGTCCAGATTCGACAACGAGCCTGCCTGGTACGCCGGCCGCTTGGCATCGCTTGTCGAACTCCGCCTTGACGGACCTCGCCCTCTGACCTCCCGTTTCTGATCGTGACGCCACAACATGAAGGCCCTGGAGCCGGGCTCCCTCACGCCGTGCTACGAGCAACGCCTGCTCGACCGCACTCCAGCTGGCCTGCTCCCCACTGATTGCCACCAGGATGTCGACGGTGAAGACCTTATCCCGTCGCGCTGCCAGTGCCGCCTGTCGCCATTTTCCGGGAGTGGGGCCGGCCTCGAGCTGCTCAGGCGTGATAGCGTCAAGCAATCTTTCCTTTGCTCGAGTAACCTTGCGCTTCGCCTTGGGACTGGCCTCGGCGGCCAGGTTCGCGGCCGCTGATTCCGGCTTGATCCTCCAGCCCAATTCACGCTCAAGGGCGGCCTGATGCTCTGTGATCCAGACGTACAGGTCCGCTTCCGTACGTCCCGGAAAGTCTCTGAGCAGGCCTTGCTCGCGGATCACAACCACCAAGGGCAGATAGACCTCTTCATACCAGGCTTCCGCTGCCACACGAACGGGAACCGCGTGGTCTCTTCCCTCGCCCATAGTAGCCCGGTGGGCCTCGATCTGCTGTTCCAGTACGCTGTACCTTCCTGGGGCAGTGACCGTTAGGTCGGCTTGTGGACGGACCTCATCAAAGGAGGTGCGATCCAGGAATTCGGCATGCTCGGCCTTTAGAATCAGATCATCTGGCTGAATATCTGGGGACAATGACACCTTCGTGCGGGCCTGCCTGACATAGGCCTGGATATGAGTTGTGCCAACCTCCCGGGCGACCGAAACCCGGTGATTTCCATCCAGCACAAAATACGCGTCTCCTATCTGGTAGACCTCGATCGGAGGCAACCCACCGAGTTCTGTAACGGCAACCTTGACTCTCGCCCAACGATCCTCACCGCTATCCTGGCGTGGAAGAAAACCGCGAGTGAAATCCTGATAGCGCCCGACGCTGCCAACGATGGAGTCCAGTGGGATTTCTTTGAGTTCGTGCCTGGGAGTTTCCTTGGCCTTTAGCCTCCGGCGGACGTCTTCGTATGATAGGAGGTCCGGCGATTTCCCCGCCAGGCGAGTCAGGATCCTTTGAAGTCCCGCCTTGCGTCGGGCACGCCGGAAATCGCTGACGGCCAGGGAGTAGCTTGCGAGGCTCACTTCAACCTCGGCGATTTGGTTCCATAGCTGTTCATCAGTCCGATGCGTTCGGCGGAGAGATCTCTAGCTTGTAGAAAGGGTTAACGTTTATCACCCTTGTTTCGCGAAACGCGGCCGCCCTCCCGCCAGCTACGAGCCACGGTTCAACATGTCCGTGCAAGAAATAGCGCGGCTTCAACCAGGCCATTAGGGTCAGAAAAGCCTTGAACCCTCTGTGAGCAGGATCGCTCAGATCGCCGATGCCGCGAGGCGGGGAGTGAGCAACGATGACATCGACGAATCGTCCGTACCGCAGCCTCGTAAGAATCAGGCTGGGGATGAGTCGAGCGATTCGCGCCTGCATTTGACTTTCGCTGAATTGTTGGTCAGCTCCCGGGATATAGCGATTTGAACCTCCCAATCCTATAAATAGAAGGCCGCCCACTTCTTCTATCCTTTGGTCGATCAGATCACACCCTCTCGGAATTGCGCGCGTAAGCCCCTCGCTAGTAAGTTCCGGCTGAGTGTCGTGATTTCCTCGCACAAATAGCACGGGCTTATTGAGCGCGTCTGCGACGAACTCGAGATAGTAAATCGGCAGATCTCCGCAGCCAACGACAATATCTGCATCCCGATAATTCTGGCGGAAATTGGCAGAATACACTCGATCGTCGACGCTGTCGCTCAACGCAAGTATCTTCACGACGTTCCGTCACCGCCCCTTTGTTAGGCGTGTGGTCC
>JBGMQN010000120.1:0-35926 GCA_048054495.1 Anaerolineales bacterium | reverse complement strand
AGTTCGATCTCCGCGCCCCCTAGGTTCTCGGCCGCAAAGTGCTCGCATGCGTTGCATAATCGAGGGTTGTGCCTCGAAGGTCCCTTATCAAGCAGCATCCTAACGAGCAACCCTCCCGGTCCATGAAAGGGCGCGTTGCAAAACTTGCAGCGCGGCTCGGTCGGAAGGTAGCGAAAGATACGCCGTTGTCTAATCTCGCTCTTGAACTCTCCCTTCTCGAGGAAGTTTCGCCATCCCTCTTCGATCTGCGCCTCGCGATCCGTCTTCTCATCCATTAGCAGCCCTAATCAACCTCCACATCATTCAGGACCCGATCAAGGATCGAGTCTATAGCGTACGCGACGAAATCTTGCGTTGCGGTCGCGAGGCTAAATATCCAAATTGCTGACTTCGTGAGCGTGGGTTTGAATGAAGCGCCGGCGGGGCGGGACCGCAGCACCCATCAGCATATCGAAGGTCCGATCGGCGGCCGCTGCATCCTCGACCGTCACCTGAAGCAAGGTACGGTTGGTTGGGTCCATTGTGGTGTCCCAGAGCTGAGAGGCGTTCATTTCACCCAGCCCCTTAAACCGACCCTGGGTGGATTTCTTGCGGCCAAGCTCCTCGAGGATCCGTTCACGATCTGCCTCCGTGTAAGCATAGTGCACGTCGTTCTTGACACTGATTCGGTATAGAGGCGGCTGTGCGATAAACAGGTGCCCTCCGTCGATCAATTCCGGCATGTAGCGGAAAAAGAACGTGAGCAAAAGCGTACGAATGTGGCTTCCATCTACATCCGCGTCGGTCATGATGATCACGCGACCATACCTCAGCCCGGTGAGGTCGAATGTCTCACCGATGCCCGTGCCCAGGGCGGATATCAATGCCCTGACTTCATTGTTGGAGAGCACCTTGTCCAGGCGGGCTCGCTCGGTATTGAGGATCTTGCCGCGGAGAGGCAGAATGGCCTGGAAGTTCCGATCGCGGCCTTGCTTGGCCGTTCCGCCTGCTGAGTCGCCCTCCACGATGTAGAGCTCGCATTTGTTGGGGTCCCGCTCGGAGCAGTCGGCCAATTTGCCTGGCAGCGTAAGGCTCTCCAAGGCACTCTTGCGGATCACGAGATCGCGTGCCTTGCGCGCTGCGTCCCGCGCCCGAGCCGATGTGAGGCACTTTTCGACGATCGCGCGCGCGGCTCTCGGGTTTTCCTCCAAATAGTCGCTGAAGCGCTCGTTCAACACCTGCTGTACCTGCGTCTGGACTTCGGCGTTCATCAATTTGACTTTGGTCTGGCTTTCGAACTGGGGATCTTTGTGTTTGACCGAGACGATCCCCGTCAGTCCCTCGCGCGTGTCCTCCCCAGTGAAATTGGGGTCGGCTTCTTTTAACAAGCCGCTCTTGCGGGCATGGTCGTTGATCGTGCGCGTCACCGCCGAGCGCAGCCCGGTCAAATGCGTGCCGCCATCCACGGTGTTGATTGTGTTCGCAAATGAGTACAAGGACTCTGCATAGGAATCAGAATACTGGAGCGCCACTTCAATCCCGGTGCCGTTGACCTCGCCCTCAGCATGAACGACGGAGTGCAGTGTGTGCCGATTGCGGTTCAGGTACTTGACGAATGAAACGATGCCGCCCTCGAAGTAGAAGGTCATCTCGCGCTCGCTGCGCTGGTCCAGGAACCGAATGGTCACGCCGCGCGTGACGAAAGCCATCTCCCGGAAGCGCTGCACCAACGTGGCGAAGCGGTAATCGAGGTTGCCCTTGAAGATCTCCCGGTCGTACTGGAAGGTAATCTTCGTTCCGGTCACATTCTTGCCGACCTTGCCAACTGGTTTGACCGGCCCGACGGGGGCACCCCGCTCGTAGCGCTGGGCATGCACCTTCCCCTTTCGCCTGACCTCGACTTCACACCATTCTGATAGCGCGTTCACCGCCGAGACGCCCACACCATGCAGCCCGCCCGAGACCTTATAGCCCTCGCCGCCAAATTTGGCGCCGGCGTGCAGCATAGTCATCACAATTTCAAGCGCCGGCTTCTTGATCTCAGGATGTTTTTCAACCGGAATACCACGGCCGTTGTCCTCCACCGTCACACTGCTATCTTCATTGATGATAACGGTGATGTGATCACAGAATCCGGCCAGGGCTTCATCGATCGAGTTGTCGACGACTTCGTAAATCAGATGATGCAGCGCTTTGACATCCGTACCGCCCACGTACATACCGGGACGGCGGCGAACTGCTTCAAGCCCCTCCAGGACCTGGATATCTTTGGCGGCGTAGCTGCTGACTTTCTTTGTCGCCTTTGCTCTGGATTTCTTGGTCGCAGTTCTTACGGGAGCCTTTTTCTGGGTCTGGGTGGCGGTCTTCTTGGCGGATCCCGAATTTGCCCTGCTCGTCGATTTCTTGGCCTTGGCCGATCCAGAATTCGATTTCGCGGTCGACTTCTTCGCGGATTCCTTTGTCGTCTTTTCGGTCAATCTAATTCTCCTTGCGAACTGTCCTACCCTTATGCTGCCCGTCTAGCGGAAGCTAACCATTCTCGCCTACCCTGGAAGTATGCGTAGCTGCCGGCCAATAATGTAGTGGCTACAAAGGCATGCCCTGCAATCGCTAAAACCGAAAACCAGGAAGATGTACTTGGCAGACCCCAAACGTAATTTAGGAGCCAATAGGAGCCAAAGGCAAGCCCCAGGTAGCCAACGGTAGGCATCAGGTTCCAGCGCACCAGGAGAAAACTCTCAAACATGGCTCGGATCACACCCTGGTTGTATCGGACGATGCCGTGCGGCGTGAAAATTAGGTAAACCGCCAGCCAGAACAACAAGGCGAATCCAACAAAGAACACACCGGTGCCGAGCAGAGGAAGGATCAGCGTGGCTACGGCAATTGCGATCAATACCGTGATCCCTGCAACCAGTGCCCCCACAAACAGGAGAAAGCCAAATCCCACCATTCTCAGCGCCGCCAACCATCCGGGACCCAGCTCCGCATCCGGTGCGATGGCCCCAGCAATCCAGTAGTGATAGTACGCACCGAGTACGAGCCCGATGCCGGACAGCGCAATCCAGACCAGGAGCACTTGGCCCGGGTCATCCACGTCGATCCTGCTTACCAGCCCTAATGGATTCTCGATCGGCATCCTGCCCGCCATCAGGCTTGGTATGCCAATTGGTATCGTGCTCAGGGCCGATAACAGATTGAAACTCTCTCCGACGTCTTCAACCACCTGTCGCATCAGCGAGGCCTGCTCTGCCATCAAACCATTCATTCGGAGGGCCGGCTCCGCCAGCGAATCGATCAAACGCGCGATCCCCAAGTGCGGTCCAAGCCACAGAAATAGGTCCAGAGCCATGGGAGGGAGGATCAAGAACGGGCGTGATGCTACACGATCGAAGCCTGCTAATAGGGAAGAAATCACGCCGATGGGCTCCGATTCGGGCATAAAAGATGATTCTACCATGCGGGGCTTCAGGGGCCAAATCTGGAGCGTATATGCACGCGAAGTCCGCCACATATAGGGGTCGCTGTGATCCATCTCCCACGCTCCTTACCCACCTTGTTCGCCCTGCGGATACCTACCCCGAATCCGATTATGTAAAGCAATTTCAGCGGGGATGGGTGATGGCTCCCACGTTGACCCCCTTCCTTGGGTCCGTTAGAATTCGCACTGCTCGTGGCAAGACCTTCGATCGCACTTCTCACAGACTTCGGCACTCAAGGCATCTATGTCGGCGTGCTCAAGGGAGTTCTAAGCACACTAGCTCCCCATGCCAATCTTATCGACATCTCGCACGACGTCCCGCGTGGGGATATCCAGGCAGGTGCGTTCATGCTCTGGCAAGCTTCGCCCTACATGCCGCCGAACACAGTTTTTCTGTGCGTCGTGGATCCCGGGGTCGGATCCGCGCGGCGAGGGGTGGCCGCAAAGTGGCCCACGCAGATCTGCGTGGGCCCTGACAATGGATTCTTTAGCTACCTGGTCTCGCGCGATGGGCCACCAGAGGTGATTGAACTCTGGGATCCTCAGGTAAGCAGCACATTTCACGGAAGAGACATCTTCGCGCCGGCTGCGGCGCAACTGGCATCGGGCGCGGCTCTGAAAGACCTGGGTCCACCAGTAGAATTGGAGATGCTCCTGGCCGCCCCGCGTCTGGAAGCCCTGAATTCAGAATTGGTCGAGGGGGAGATCGTCCATCAGGATCCGTTTGGAAATGTAATTACCAGCATCGGCATATTGCACCCGGAGGGGAGCCAGATGCGCCTGGCTCCATGGCTGGGTCAAGGGTCGGAGTCCCATTATGCCGCTGAAAAGCTCGCTGTAAGGCTGCCCAATGGCGACGAGCTCCCACTCGTCCGTACTTTCAATGATGTCGCCGAAGGGGAAGGGCTCGCCTATATTGGAAGCAGCGGTCTGCTTGAAATCGGCGTGAATCGTGGCTCGGCGGCACGCACGCTCGATCTACGACCGGGTCAGCCTATTCAATTGCTCGCTAAGGGATAGCCATGCCATCTTTCAGAATTGAGGGAGGTCACCCACTAAAGGGTGAGGTCGTCCCTTCCGGCAACAAGAACGCCGCTCTGCCGCTTATGACTGCCAGCCTCATGGCGGCCGGGGAAGTCACTCTTCGCAACGTCCCCCAGATTGGTGATGTCGCCACCATGCGTCAGCTGCTGGAGAGCATAGGCGTCGAAGCGGAATCCCCGGATCCATCGACGCTCACGCTCCGCCCCCAAGGGGCACGGCCCGGGGAGCTGGACCCGAATCTATGCCGCCGCATTCGGGCTTCCATATTGTTGGCCGGTCCCATGTTGAGCCGGTTTGGAAGCATAGACCTACCGCCGCCGGGCGGCGATGTGATCGGACGACGGCGGGTCGATACCCATTTCCTGGCATTGGAGGCTTTCGGGGCGGAGTCGGAGCACACCGATCGTCGGTTTCGCATGAAGTCCAGGGGCAGGCTGCGTGGGGCCGATATCCTGCTGGACGAAGCCAGCGTGACCGCCACGGAAAATGCCATCATGGCATCCGTGCGCGCCGATGGCGCATCCGTAATCCGAAACGCAGCCTCCGAGCCGCATGTACAGGAGCTATGCCTTTTTCTACGAGCTCTCGGCGCCCAGATTGAGGGCGTTGGCTCTAACACATTACACATTGAGGGCGTGAAAGAACTGCACGGGGGTGAATACACCATCGGACCGGATTACCTGGAGGTCGTGAGCTTCATCGCCGCTGGCGCAGTGACCGGCGGCAGTATGCGCATCGTTAACGCCGGTGCCAGATACCTGGATATGGTCCGCCTCGTTTTCAACCGCCTGGGTGTTGACTGGACTGAAGATGGGGAGGACGTGGTCATCGAAAGCCACAACCGGATCAAGATCACGCCTGACCTGGGAGACTTCGTCCCACAGATCACCGCCCAACCGTGGCCAGCCTTTCCGACGGATCTGGTTAGCCTCGCCATTGTGGTGGCCTCTCAAGCAGAAGGTTCGGTCCTATTTCATGATTGGATGTACCCCAGCCGCATGTTCTTTGTGGATAAGCTCGTTTCAATGGGAGCCAGAATCATCCTTTGCGATCCTCACCGCTGCATCGTTGAAGGACCCACGAAGCTGATCGGAGAGGTCTTGGAGAGCCCCGATATCCGGGCTGGCATGGCGCTGGTTCTGGCTGCATTGGCTGCGAAGGGAACTTCAATCATTCACAACATCGGCCAGATTGATCGTGGCTACGAGAGCATCGATGAGAAGCTGCGGCAATTAGGGGCGAAGATCGAGAGGGTGCCTGATTAGCTGACACCGATGGGCGCGTGCGGTATAATCCGCCCTCGGCAGTAGAAAACGAATAGACGATGCCAAAACGAACGTATCAGCCGAAGATCCGGCGCAGGGCGCGGGTCCATGGCTTCCGAGCTCGAATGTCAACCCGGGGTGGCCGGGCGATCCTCCGTCGACGTAGGCGGAAAGGCCGCTACCGCTTGGCTGTCCGGAAGAACCAGCACGTTAAGAAGGTCAACTGGAACGCCTGAGGAGCGAATGCGAGGTCAACACACGGTTCCATGACCTCGGATGAATCGTAAGAACAGGCTTACCAGCACGACGGAATTCAGGCGGGTGCGGCGTACTGGGAAATCCTATGCCCACCCGCTTGTCTTGTTGATTGCCAGCCCGTCGATGGGCGAGCACTCTCGTTATGGGGTCACTGCCAGCCGAGCCATCGGGGGCGCGGTCAGACGCAACCGAGCCAAGCGGCGCATGCGGGCGGCACTGCAGGTGTTTGAACTGAGTCCTGGAAGGGACTTGATCCTTGTGGCCCGGCCCGGGCTCGATGAAGCCCCATGGTCGGAGCTTGTTGAGGCAGTACGCAATCTGCTCAAGAAGGCTGGGGCGATTGGATGACCAGGATGAATGCACACCAAGTAGAGACTATTCCAGAGCACGACCACACAACAGAGGAACGCGGATTCGAGCACGAACATGATCACGCCATCGAACCCTCGCTCCGTGATATTCCGATCACAGTCTCAAACTTGCCCCGGCTGGCCGGTTTGGGCCTCATCCGTTTTTACCAAATGACGTTCTCCAAGGCCCTACCGGCTGGAACCTGCCGTTTCTATCCCACCTGTTCGCATTACGGCTACCAGGCGATTGTCAAGCACGGCTTGATCAAGGGATCCGGGCTGGCGATCTGGAGGGTCGCACGCTGCCAACCATTCAGCAAAGGTGGTTTCGACCCAGTACCCGAGAAATGAAACCGAAGCTAGGCATTCCCCTTCTAATCGGCGGCTCCTTCGTGCTCAGTGCATGTGCGGGCGCTGGCTTTCGTACCGCCACGAGCTGGCCCGGGCTGAGCTCGGATGGCGAGACGGTCTACTTGGCTTTCAACCAGGCCGTGTATGCGATCAATGCCAACAACGGGAATCTCAAGTGGTCCTACCCTGCTGAGCCCAAGAGCGACCGCACATTTTTCGCCCCGCCCACCGTTGCCGAGGATGGCACGCTCTACGTGGGTGATTTCACAAACGGGATTGTTGCGCTGAGTGCATCGAATGGAGCCGTCGAGTGGGGACCCATCCAGCTTGGTGAGAGCAGCGGGCGCATTGTGGGTGGATCTACCGTCGCTGGAGACTTGCTGCTGGTTCCCTCCGGAGACGGGCGTCTGTACGCGCGTGACATTTCGGATGGTTCAGCCGTCTGGACCTTCCCTGCCGAGTTTAGTGACCCGCTCGAAGAATCCATCTGGTCCGCACCGGTGGTGGATGGCGCGCGGGTCTTTTTCACTTCCATGGATCACAATGTTTATTCCGTGGATTTAGCTCAAGGGGGTCAGCTGTGGATGGCCAACCGCAGCCTCCGCGGAGCAATCGCGGATTCACCGGTGCTGGCAGACAGCAAGCTATTGGCAGGCACTTTTGGCCATGAGCTCATCGCGCTCGACGAGGACCGAGGTCGGGAGGCATGGATCTTCAACGCCGGGAACTGGATCTGGGGCAGCCCGGCCGTCAGTGATGGTGTGGCCTACTTCGGCGATCTGGCAGGTCAGCTTTACGCTGTGGATGTACGCAGCGGATCGGAAATCTGGACAGAAACTCTGTCCAGCAGGATATCCACCTCGCCGGTTCTCAGCGAAGATCGAATTTTTGTGGCGGCCGAATCGGGTACCCTATTCGTGCGTGAGATCTCGACCAACAGAGATCTATGGAGCGTTGCTCTCGACGGAGACTTACACACGGATCCGCTCGTGCTGGGGGATACGGTCATTGTGGCAACCAGCGGCGGCGAACCGCTGCTGTGTGCTTTTGATGTCGAGAATGGTACCGAGCTTTGGTCATTTACGCCGGGCGGCAGCGAAAAGCGGTGCCGATCTGGCTAGGATAGGGACAAGAGGAGCCTAACTTGAATATTTGGGACACGTTGATCCTTAATCCGATGATCAATGCTCTTCTCTATATATACAACTTTCTGGGTCCCACTTTGGGGCTGGCGGGAGCCTTTGGGCTGGCCATTATCGTATTCACGATCTTGATCCGCTTGATCACGCTGCCCCTGACCTATAAGCAGCAACAGAGCACGCAGAAGATGCAGGAGCTCCAGAAAGACAAGGAATACATCAAGATCCAGGAGAAGCACAAGGGAAATCGACAAAAGCTTCAAGAAGAGCAGATGAAGCTCTACAAGAAGAAGGGGATCAACCCCTTTGCAGGTTGCGTACCCACCGTCATCCAGCTTCCGGTCATCTTCGGGCTCTACGGAGCTGTCATTCGGGCGCTGGCCGACTCGCCTTCTCCGCTACTGGAATTCTCCAAGCACATTTACAGCAGCGTCTCATCCACTATCATTCCGCTGGACAGCCAGTTCCTTTGGATGGATCTGGGCCTGCCAGAACGATTTCCAATCTCGGCTCTACAAGGATTGCCGCTTGTCGGGGATGGACTTCCCATCTTGGCGATAATTGTCATCATCACTTCGTATCTGCAAACCAAACTAACGACTCCACCACAGCCTGGATCACAGGGGGGGGGAATGACCCAGATGATGGGGGTCTATATGCCGCTCCTGCTGGGTTGGTTCGCCTATACTTTGGCTGCCGGCCTGGCGCTGTATTTTGTGGTCAGCAACGTGCTGGCGATCGGCCAGGCGGTGATCATGAAACGATACCAGTCGACGCCCGAACCCGCCGGCAAGAAGAAGAAAGCCAAGGAACAACCGAAGGAGTCTAGCGTGCTCGGCATCCTATCGAATGCGCAGGCTTCGCTGATGAAGCTGCTGGGCGCCCCTTCCGAATCCACCGCCCAGGGCTCCGATTCCGCCGAAGGCGCCAAGGATCAGTCGGAGTCTTCAACAAAGAAGAAGGCCGACGCAAAGGGATCGTAGACGGATGGCTGAGAAAAAGACAAGCCTTGAGGTTATTGCGCCCACCGTTGAGGAGGCTGTAGCACGCGGCGCAGCCGAACTCGGCCTCCCTGAAGACGATATTCAAGTCGAAGTGCTCGACGAGGGTGGGAAAGGCTTCTTGGGTATCTCTGCTCGCCAGGCTCGCGTGCGGCTGACGGTCGCAATTCCAGGCGATGGACCCGCTCTCCGCGAGCAAGTAGCTGCTGAAGATATGCCTGCAGGAGAATCAGCGCAGGATGAAGATCTGGAGGCCGTGAGGGCCGCCCACGACACGGTTGACGAGCTCATTCAGCGAATGGGTCTTGAGGCTCAGGTGAGCGCCGAGTGGGGATATAAGGATCCGGAGGCCCGGATCCGTCCGCTGCTAGTAGATGTGCACGGGGATGACCTCGGAATTCTAATCGGCCGCAGGGGCGAGGCATTGACCGCGCTCCAGTACATCACGCGCTTGATCGTGTCCAAAGAGCTGGAGCGACCCGTTGCAGTTGTCATTGATATCGAAGGCTATCGCGCGCGGCGAGAGCAGCAGCTTCGCCGCCTTGCGCGAAAAATAGCTTCTCAAGCTACAGACCTGGATCGAACCATGGAGCTTGAGCCAATGCCCCCCAACGAGAGGCGCATCATCCACGTCGCGTTGCGCGACAACCCGGCCGTCACCACGGAGAGCGTCGGCGAGGGTTCAAGCCGCAAAGTTACCATCATCCCCAAGGATTAGGGGTTGAGGATCTCCCCCCAATCCGAATCTCCAGCCCCAACACTTCCAGCAATTGACTATTTGCTCATCGGGCATCTGTCAGAGGACAGAACTCCAGATGGCATAACCTTGGGCGGCACAGTCTGCTATTCGGGGCTCACCGCGCATGCGCTAGGCCATTCGGTCGGCCTGATCACCGCCGCTTCGGAGCAGGTCGACCTTAGGCCGCTCGATGATCTCACTCTCGTTGTCAAACCCTCCCCGCAATCGACCTCTTTCGAAAACATCTATACCGCCGAGGGCCGCATTCAAACCATCTTTTCCCAAGCAGTGGACCTGGTTCGGAAGGACATTCCGCCTGAGTGGATGGATGCGGGGATTGTGCACGCCGCACCGCTTATCGGCGAATTTGCCAGCGACTTACTGCGTTCATTTCAAAGTTCCTTCATCGGTCTGACTCCGCAGGGACTCATGAGAGAATGGGATTCGACCGGTCGCGTCTCCGCAATACCTTGGAAAGCGGCCTCTGAATTCATCCAAGCAGCGGATGCAGTCGTGGTCAGCATTGAGGATCTAAATATGGACGAGCAGGCCGCGGAAGCCATGGCAAGCCAATGCCCCGTAATGGTCCTGACGTATGGCCCTGGGGGAGCTCGGGTGTGGGCGGAAGGTGAGATGAGATCCCTGCCTGCTCCTCCTGCCAACGAGCTGGATGCGACGGGGGCGGGAGACATCTTCGCCCCGGTCTTCTTTAGCCGCTTCCACGCATCGGGGGATCCCTGGCATGCGGCCGAAACGGCCATTCGCCTGGCGACCGCCTCCGTGACACGGTTCGGAATTGCCAGCGCTCCCACGCCGGAAGAGGTCCGGGACGCGCTGCGTCGAGAGGGCTCTTGATGCGCACCTATGCGTTAGTGAATCAAAAAGGCGGCGTAGGCAAGACGACGACCGCCATCAGTCTGGGCGCTGAATTGGGGCGTCGCGGAATCAAAGTGCTCATCGTGGACTGCGATCCCCAGGCCAATGCCACCTCCTGCCTGGGTATCGAGCCCGGAAGCGTAACGGATGGCACATACGACGCTCTGATCGGCCGCCTCCCAGTCAGCGACTGCGTTCTTCACAGCCCCAATCTAAAGCTGACTCTGCTACCCTCCTCACCCGCATTGGCCGGAGCGCAAATCGAGCTGGTGGGCATGGCGGAAAGGGAGTCGGCCCTGCAGCGCGCGCTTCGTCCGCTGGGCGAGCACTTTGACTATGTTCTGATCGATTGCCCGCCCTCGCTTGGCCTGCTCACGTTGAACAGCCTGGTGGCTGCCACCAGCGGCGTTATCATCCCTGTCCAATGCGAATACCTGGCACTGGAGGGACTGTCGCAGCTCATGCAAACCTTGCAGAGGGTTCGATCCGGCCTCTTCCCGGCCTTGGCCATACGCGGGCTGCTGCTGACCATGTACGACTCACGCACTCGATTATCCAAGGAAGTAGCAGATGAACTTCGCGGCCATTTTGGGGACAGCGTGTTTGAAACGGTGATCCCGCGCAGCGTCCGGCTGGCAGAGGCGCCATCGCACGGCCTTCCTATCGCCTCCTACGCGCCGAATTCGCCGGGCGGGGTCGCCTATCGAGAATTCACAGAGGAGATTCTGGAAGAAGATGCTGCCCCCAGGGGCAAATCTGCGGTTCGTGAGCGCGCAGATAGGCTTCCAAGGAGCGAGACATCGGCCCCACTCGGGGACCGTAACGGAGTTTCGCATGGCGCGTAAGCAAGCATTAGGCAGGGGCCTGGAGGCTCTCATTCCGGCCGGTCCGGAAATCCGCCCCGGCGTCCTTGAGCTTCCGATCGATCTTATTGAACGCAATCCCCGGCAGCCCCGCTCCCAATTCCCAGCGAGTGAGCTGGAGCAGTTGACCGAATCGATCCGACAACACGGCATCCTTCAACCGCTGCTCTTGATGGCCTCCGAGAACGGGTATCAATTGATCGCTGGCGAACGTCGGCTGCTGGCCGCAAAGAAAGCGGGTCTATCGGTTGTTCCGGTGGTCGTCCGCGAGGCCGGCGAGCAAACCAGCCTCGAGCTGGCCCTCGTCGAGAACTTGCAACGCTCCGACCTCAACCCATTGGAGGCCGCGGAAGGCTATCGGCAGTTGATTGAGGATTTCGAACTGACACATGAGGAAGTCGCGGCTCGGCTGGGGAAGAGCCGCAGCAGCGTGACGAACTCGATGCGCCTGCTTCGGCTATCGGCAGCCGTGCGTAAGGCTCTGGAAGCGGGAAAGATTTCTGAGGGCCATGCCCGCACCTTGCTGGCACTGCCCCTGGCTAGGGAACAGGCCTCCGCCTTGAGAGTGATCGTTTCCCGGGATTTGAACGTGCGCCAGGCGGAGCAGCTCGTTCGCCAAATGGGCCAGGCGCCCAAGCCGCGTGCGAAACCAAAAGTGGATGATCCTCAGGTGACGGATTTGGCCAGGCGACTCGAAGCAGCCCTGGGCACCAAAGTGGATTTGCGCAGGACGAAGCAAGGCGGCCAGGTTATCATCCACTACTATTCTGACGAAGAGCTCAACGCAATAGCCGACCGGCTGCTTGGGGAAGAGTAGCAAGGCATTGGAAAGTCTGCCGGAGGTATAATCCGCTGCCGGAACAGATCTTCTAGGGAGTCGCGCATACGCGGCTCCCTTTCAACGAAAGAGAGACTTAGCTATGGGATTTGATGACAAGGTAGCCATCGTGACCGGAGCCTCCCGAGGCATTGGGAAGGCGATTGCAGAAGAGCTTGGAAGCCAAGGAGCAAGCGTCGTTGTCAACTATTACACAGAGGAGTACGACGCTGAGCAAGCTGAGCAAGTGGTAGCAGCCATTGAGAAATCAGGCGGCCGCGCGCTGGCCTACCAGGCGGACGTTGGCGATATGCAGCAGGCCCAGGGATTGGTGAAATTCGCGGTAGAGAAGTTTGATGGCCTGCACATCCTGGTCAACAACGCCGGGATCATTCGCGATGGCTTCATCATGTTGATGAAAGAAAAGGATTGGGACGACGTAATACGGACCAATCTCAAGGCCACATTCAACTGCTGCAAGCCGGCCGTGCGCCTGATGATGAAAAAGCGCTATGGAAGGATCGTCAACATCACGTCGATATCGGGTCAGATGGGCAATCCGGGCCAAACGAACTATTCTGCATCAAAGGCAGGCCAAGTCGGATTTACCAAGGCTCTGGCCCGCGAAGTAGCTGCGCGCAACATCACAGTGAACGCGGTGGCTGCCGGATATATCGAAACCGGGATATGGGAAAATACTCCGGAAGAAGCAAAGAAATGGCTTCTGAGCATGATCCCGCTCGGACGCTCTGGCCAACCCGAAGAGGTGGCCAAGGCGGTTGCCTTTCTTGCCTCTGACGACGCGGCCTACATCACCGGTCACGTGCTGGCAGTAGATGGCGGGACCGTGATGCACTAGGCAAGCCATTGGATTCAGATGATGGTAAAAGCAAAGAAAAAGAAAGCAGAAACAGAAGAGAAGAAAGACGAGCCCCGGGCACCGGGAAAAACGACAATTGACCCAAGCGTGCTGGTGCGGATTGCTCAACTTACGAGCCTTTCCATTCCGGGAGTCGCAGGTCTGGCGCCCGCGCCTGGCGGAGTGAATCGGCTGTTTCGACGCGAAGCGAGCGACGGTGTGCGCATCGAGCTCGAGAGCAATTCGGTGGCAACCGATCTGTATTTGGTACTCGATTACGGGGTCGAAGTGCGCGAGGTCAGCCGTAAAGTTCAGCGCGAGGTCGCGCGTGCGCTCGAGGATATGGTGGGCATGAAGGTCACTCGAGTGGATGTGCATGTCGAGGAAATCAGCTTCGAAAATGAAACGTGAGCGGCGTCGAGCCCGGTCCCAGGCACTGCAAGCACTCTACGAAATCGACAGCGTGAGCCACCCCGCAGAAGATGTATTGGCCCGTTACGGCGAGGATCTGTCTCCAGAAGCCAACGAGTTCATGCGCAAAATCGTGCGCGGGACGCTGGAGTCAGCGGAAGAGATCGATTCGATGGTAGCCGAAAGCGCGCCAGAGTGGCCGATCAGCGAGCTGGCTGTAATTGAGCGGAATATCCTGCGCCTGGCCCTTTGGGAGCTCCTCATTTGGGGCGAGACTCCTGTCAAGGTTGCCATCAATGAAGCAGTGGAGCTCGCCAAGCGCTATGGTTCCGACAGCGCTCCCCGATTTGTGAACGGTGTCCTCGGTACATTGGCAGGCAGGAGGAACTCAAGGAGACCATCCACGGTAAAGTGATATCGGATCCCGAACATGGAAATCCTTGGAATAGGCCCGCTTGAAGCGTTATTCATCGCCCTGATCGCGCTCATCGCCGTTGGGCCTCGCGATCTTGGAAAGGCGGCCCGCTCAACGGGCCGCTTGTTGAATCAGATGTATAAGTCCGAGGCCTGGCAAAACCTGAGCGAGGCCTCCAGGAGCATCCGCTCGCTCCCCAACCGGCTGGCGAGAGAAGCGGCCCTGGAGGAATTGCAGCAGGTAAAGCGGGAGGTGGAAGAGGGCGTTACTGCGGCGATCGATCAGTTTAAGGACCTCGATCTCGCCTCGGAAACCTCTTCTGAGCCCGATGACGACTCAAAGGAGCCCGAGGACACCGAAGGCTCTTCCCCCGAACAAGACTGAAATATGAGAAGGCTGGCAGGAAAGCTCTGGCGACTCATCACGGCGCCCGTGAGGGCCCTCTTGTGGCCCTATCGAGCATATCGTGAATTCTTAGACCAGGAGCCGGAAGACAGCCCCACCACGGATGTCATCGCACGGGCGTTTGCGGAGCCCATGCTGCTGGTCGATCACCTCGAGGACCTGCGGCGACATCTCTTCCGCGCCCTCATCGTGCTCGTTGGAATGACGGCGCTGAGCTTCGCGTTCGCGGCGCGGATTCTGAACCTATTGGCCAAACCGATAGGTGGAGTAGAAGCGCTCCAATCCATCGAAGTTACCGAATCTATTGGCACCTTTATGCGCGTATCGTTGATGACCGGATTCGTATTGGCCTTTCCTTACATCCTGTTCGAGCTTTTTCTTTTTGTGAATCCCGGATTGAAACGCGGCGAGCGCCGGCTGGTGCTGTTTGCGATTCCGTTCTCATTCTTACTATTTACGACCGGAATTGCGTTTACGTACTTCGTCGTACTTCCCACCGCTCTACCGTTCCTGCTCAACTTCATGGGCGTTACAACGATTCCCCGTCCCTCCAACTACGTGCGATTCGTAACCAGCCTGATGTTCTGGATTGGCCTCGCCTTCCAGTTTCCACTCGTGATTTATGTGCTTGCTGGGCTGGGCTTTGTCGACGCTCGGACGCTAGCGCGCAGCTGGCGCATCGCGCTCGTAGGTATCGCAGTTCTGGCGGCCGCCGCAACGCCGACGGTAGATCCGGTGAACATGGCGCTGGTTATGGCGCCGATGATCGTGCTCTACCTCGTGAGTATTGTCCTGGCCGCCGTGGCCGGGGCCGGAAGGCGGAGGCGCGCGGCCAAGGACGCTGGGCAAGCCACAGTCTCTGACTCAAATCTCTGACGGCCCTCCGCTCCGCTAGGAACTCTCTACTCCTCAGCGGGAATAGGTCCCCATCAGTTCGGTTTGAGCCAGGATATGATCTTCCATGGCCTCCAGGACCTGCTCCTTGGTAGCACCCAGCTCTAGCTCAAGAACACTGTCCAGCGCGTAAAGCTTGAAGAAGTAGCGGTGCTCACCTCCGGGGGGACAGGGTCCCCCGTAGCCGATGGAATTCCAGCTGTTCGAACCGTGAACCCCTAGCGTAGAGTCCGGCCCAACGGCTTCAGGCAGTGAACGTGCCTCGGTCGGAAGATCGAAGAGCACCCAATGCACCCAGGTGCCTCCCGGCGCATCGGGGTCGTCAAAGATCAGGGCAAAGCTCTTCGTGCCGTTCGGCGGGTCCGTCCAGCTCAGGGGTGGCGAGATGTCCGCTCCGTCACACGAGTAGGTGGCGGGGATCGAGTCTTCCGGCGCGAAAGCTGAGCTCATAATTTCAAAAGCCATATCAACCTGCTCCTCCGTTGGCGGGACCGTCTCTTCCGTGGGTGCGGCCTGCTCTTGGGTCGGCTCCACCACAGCGGAAACCGATTGAGTGGGCTCCACGAGCGTGGGGGCTGGCACACTCTCAGTAGCGCATGCTCCAAGCACGAGCAGCGCGGCTAATCCGACTATTATCCTCATTAGAAGCCTCCGACGACAGATCCTAGCATAGAGGCGGCAATCCGTCGCCACTTCCTGCGGAGGTAGAATGGTCCCACCGTCGGAGGAAATGATCTCGATGCGTCCCGTCTATGCAGTGTCGGGCGGAGTTTCCAAGTTCGCCAAAGCTCGCCCGGACAAATCCTTCCAGGCCGTTGTCAAGGAAGCCTATGACTATTCCATAGCAGACATCGGGCTGGACTTTCCAACCTTCACCTCTCAGGTGGATGGATCCGTGGCATCTTATTTCTCAGACCATTTCAGTCGTCAGCTGATGTCAGGCATAATGGTCCAGGACTACCTGGGCTTGTGTCCCAAGCCCAGTCATCGGGTAGAGGGCGGCGGCGCAACCGGAGGTCTGTGTTTCCAGGAGGCCTGGAAGGCGATCGCCTCGGGTCATATGGAGGTGTGCGTGGCGTATGGGTTTGAGACGATGAGCCACGTGGAGACCTGGAAGGGCAACGAATTCATCGCGCTCGCCTCGGATGTTTCCTGGGATTATCCGGTAGGAGGCTTTTATTCCGGATACTACGCCATGATGGTGACCCGACACATGAAGGAGTTCGGCACGACCGTCGAGCAAATGGCGGCGGTTTCGGTGAAGAACCACATCAACGCCTATTACAACCCTTACGCGCAGAAGCGCAATCGCTATTCGATCGAGGACGTGCGCAACTCGCCCATGGTGGCCTGGCCACTGACCCGCTTGGATATCTGCGTGATGTCGGACGGCGCAGCGGCCACGATCCTCGTCTCTGAGGAAGGGCTGCAGCGACTGGAGGCCGCCGGCGCGGTGGTGCGCCGGCCGCTGGTCCGGGTGACAGGGATCGGCCGCGGAACGGATGCAATGCGTATGGCCGACAGGCCGCACGTAGATTACGAGACCTTCATTCGGGACTACGCCACGGAGCAGGAAAAAGGTTCCGATGAGACGCGTGCCTATTACAAGGAGCTATGGGATCACGGCACGCGCTATCCCGGAGTGCACTCCTTCCGAGCAGGGCGTACCGCGGGCAACATGGCCTATAAGCATGCCGGCATCACCGATCCCCTTGACGAGCTTGACTTCATCGAGCTGCACGATGCATACACCTCTAGCGAGATACAGACCTATGAGGACCTCGGGCTTTGTCGCTACGGAGAGGGCGGACCGTTTGCGGTGTCCGGAAAGGCCTTTATGCCAAACGTCGAATACGACCTGGATCTGAAGCATGCCCCGCTTTGCCCCGTCAACCCTTCGGGCGGGCTGATCGCATGCGGACATCCGGTTGGGGCGACCGGCCTGATGCAGGGAGTCTTTGCGATCTGGCAGCTACAGGGCACCGTCGGTATTCATTTCGAGGATGACACGCTGCAATTGGAGGGTGCCAAGCGCGGCGCGATTCACTCGCATGCGGGAACCGGTACGTACGTGACTGTCAGTATCCTGGAGCAGGAGAGCTAGAGATGGGAGAACTTCCAAAGAAACGTCCTGAAACCCTGGGTGGATATGTGGTTCACGGTATTCCGTTTCCTAGAGAGTTGGATCCGGATGCGCTGGCCTTCCTCAAGCGTATGGCGCCGCTCCAAATCGAACAGGAATACAAGATCACCTATCTGCACTCGTACGGGCAAGACAGTCCCTGGTTCGCGGCGGCCTCCAACAAGCGGCTGCTGGCAACTCGGGACCCCGTAACCGGCTACACCTATGCCACCCCGCGCGGTCACGATATGAATTCCGGCGGAGAAACCGAGTGGATCGACATTTCCGACCGAAAGGCCGGCATTCACGCCTTTACGGTCTGCCACTTTGGCTCAGAGGAGTTCCTGCCGGAGACGCCCTTTATCCTGATCCTAGTGGAATACGAAGGCGTAGATACGCTCTTCATGGCGCGCCTGGTTGGTGTTGACCCTATGGCCGCCTCGCTGGACTGGATCGGGATGGAAGTTGAGCCTCGCTTCCTTCGCAACAGCAAACTCAAGCCAACCGACGTATATTTCATCCCTCGAGAAGCTGAAGCTTGATCGGCTGGCGAAGCGGAACCCTCCTTGCCCCAGAGCCTCTCACCGGATCACCCCAACCTTCAAAAGGCGGTCAGCCGCCTGCGGCGCGTCCTGCTCGCCTGGGCAGCCCTGTTCGCAGGAATGGCGGTGCTTACATTTTTCACTTCACCGGGAGTGATCCCTATCCAGTGGATGGCTGGATTGGCACTATTGATCCTCGGCGCCGCGCCGGACCCCACGCGTGGTGGAGACTACCTGGGCCTGCAACCGGCGCTGCTGGGCCTAATATCGATTACCTGGGCGCTTTCACTGCTCGGTCTTGTACCGGCCATCAATCAAATCTTTGCATTGGATCCCATTGTTCTGATGTTCCAGGCCGGACTCACCGAGAGCGTGGCTCTGGCCTTCGTGCGCGGGATCCTGGTGCTGATGGCATGGAACCAGTTGCTGTTCTATCGAATGCTCTATGGAACCCTAGGCACAGTTGGCCTGGAGCCGGGCGCGCCTGACATTCCAGAGGTGGTTCCCAACCGGACCGCATTGCTCGAAGCCTACGCCCGTTGGGCTGGCATCTCCGGCGGCGTTATCATTCTCGCCGCTTACCTAATCCCCAACAGCGATCTCGTTCTGCCGCTGCTTTCCAGCTCGCTCGGCGCGGGAATGGTGGCCATCGGACTTGGAGTGGGAGTGGCCTTCTCCCCCACCGACCGCCGTCCCGCGGCTCTTGCATCTATCGTGGTCGGAGGCATTGTCTTTGTAGTGTCGATCGTGTCCGCGCGCTTGTTGGGCCTATGAATGAGCTAGGGAATGCATTGATGCTGCACAACGCTCGCCGCCGAGAACGGCGGCTGCACCTTGTGATGGCGACTCTGGGGCTGGCGACAGGTGGCGGATTTCTGCTGATCGGCTTCTACCGCTGGACCTTTGCATTGAGCAATTACGGCCCGGCTGTCGTCTGGCGCTGGAGTGCGGCATGGCTGGCGGTTGGCCTGCTGTTCCTGATGATCGGATTGGTAGGGGCCGCCTGGGTCTTTCGCTGGAACTGGCTCACCGTCACCACTTTTGAGAACGGCATCCAGATCCAGCGCAGAAAATACGTTACAAGCGTCACCTGGAGCGAGATTCAGGCGATTTTGGTGTCGGGTGTCACCTATGGCGTGCTCGGAGTGATCTGGGGATCGCGCTCGAGCTTACGCCTGGATATCTCGGGTGGGCGGAGAATGCAATTTTCGGATACGCTGGCTGGGCTAGCCCAACTTATCACCACCATCAAGCGCCACGTTTACCCGCGCCTGCTGAACGAATACTCCCAGCATCTACTGAATGGGCAGCCGATAGCCTTCGGTCCGCTCCAGGTCCGGCCCGAGGGAGTGGCTAAGGGTCAGCAGCGACTCGGGTGGAGCGAAGTAGCCTCGGCCGAACTCAAAGACGGCAATATCCTTCTCAAGCCCCTCCAGCGAGGGGCCCCGATTCGCGTACGTGCTAACGCAGTTCCCAATGCGGAGATCTGCCTGCAGCTGATACAGCACTATGCCATGCAATCGAATCCGCAGAATGTTCAGCCAGCCTGAATGCAGTACGGATCGGAGATGTTTATCCGCCACGCGGGCAGGTGCGAAAAATGAGTCTCGATTCTGACTTTGGGGGTCCGGTCGTTTGGGAGCCGGGGCCTGACTATACCGAGCGCGCCCATCTGACCCAGTTCATGCGCCAGCATGAGCTGTCCGACTTTGACGCGCTCATGGAGCGCTCCACGCGAGACGTGGGCTGGTTCACCCAGGCCGTGCTGGACTATTTGGATATACGTTTTAAGCAGCCCTACTCGCAGGTCGTAGATCTATCGGAGGGAATCGCCTGGCCAAGGTGGTGTGTGGGCGGGCGAATGAATATCATCCACAACTGCCTCGACAAATATGAGGGTACGGAGACCGAGTCGCAAGCGGCCTTGATCTGGGAGGCAGAAGGCGGCCAGGTGCGCTCGCTCACTTACGGGGAACTTCGCACGCAGGTGAACCAGGCGGCCGGTGGCCTGCGCTCCCTGGGATTGGGACCCGGCGATGCCATCGGACTGTACATGCCGATGGTACCCGAAATCGTAGTGGCATTGCTGGCGATTGCGAAGATAGGTGGGGTCATCCTACCGCTGTTCTCGGGCTACGGCGCGGGAGCCGTGGCCTCGCGGCTGTTAGATGGAGGTGCCCGAGCATTGATCACCGCCGATGGCTATTCACGACGAGGGTCAACGATCGAGATGATGAGCGTCGCGGATCAGGCTGCCCGTGCTTGCCCCTCGCTCGAACATGTTGTGATCTATGCGCATGCCGGATTGCCAGTGGAGCTGGTTGAGGGCAGGGACCTCACCTGGGATTCCCTGTTGACGGGCCAACCCAAGGAGGCGGAGACCGAAGATACGGAGGCCGAGGCTCCGTTGATGGTGATCTACACCTCCGGCACGACCGGAAAACCCAAAGGCGCAGTCCATACCCACTGCGGCTTTCCCGTCAAGGCCGCACAAGACATGGCGTTCGGAATGGACGTCCATCCCGGCGACCGGATCTACTGGATGACCGACATGGGCTGGATGATGGGCCCCTGGCTGGTATTTGGCACGCTCCTGCTCGGGGGCACGTTTTTCATCTTCGATGGCGCTCCCGATTTTCCGGGGCCGGATCGAGTGTGGGATCTCGTGGAGCGCCACAAAATTACCAGCCTTGGTATCTCTCCTACGCTTGTGCGGGCTCTGATTCCGCACGGCGAGGAGCCCTTCCGCTCCCACGACCTCTCCACTCTGCGGTTCTTTGGCTCAACCGGCGAACCCTGGAATCCCGATCCGTGGATGTGGTTGTTTCAGAAAGTCGGAGGCGGCAGCCGCCCGATCATCAACTACTCGGGTGGGACGGAGATCTCGGGTGGTATTCTGATGGGCAATCCGATCCTGCCGCTCAAGGCCACCGCATTCTCCGGCCCGTGCCCAGGAATTGCCGCCGACGTTTTCGATGAGCAGGGCCATTCGGTGCTTAACCAGGTGGGCGAATTAGTCATCAAGTCTCCCTGGATCGGCATGACCCGCGGCTTTTGGAAAGACCCAGAACGATATCTCGAGACCTATTGGTCCCGCTGGCCGGAGGTCTGGGTCCACGGTGATTTTGCAGCCGTGGACTCGGACGGATCGTGGTATATCCTGGGCCGCTCGGATGACACAATCAAGGTAGCCGGCAAGCGCCTCGGACCGGCCGAGGTCGAGTCCGTACTTGTGGATCACCCGGCGGTTATGGAGGCCGCCGCGATCGGCGTTCCACATGAGATCAAAGGCAGCCAGCTCATCGTCTTTTGCGTTCTATCTCCCGACGTTACGCCATCGAACGAGCTGGCCGGCGAACTTCGCGAGAAAGCAGCCAAGGAACTGGGTAAACCCCTGGCTCCGAGCCGGGTACGATTCGTGGGCGATCTGCCGAAGACACGCAACGCCAAGGTGATGCGGCGCATGATCCGCGCCGCCTATCTCGGTCAGCATTACGGCGATACTTCGGCCCTGATGAATCCTGAGGCGTTGGCTGAGTTTGCAGCCTCGAAAGACAGTTAGCGGGCAAAGGATCGCGGGTGTGTACACATGAGCTTAATCATCCACACTTCACTATGGAATAAGCTCCCATTCGGCTATGCGCAATAAAATGAGTATGGAGAAAAAACATGGAATTTGAGTTCAGCGAAGAACAGCGCATGTGGCAGCAGGCGGTTCACGAGTTTTGCGCACAGGAAGTCAAGCCCCTGGCAGCCGAAATGGACGAGCGGCAGGAATACAACGCCGACTCCGTGGAGAAGATGGGTCCGCTTGGATTGCTGGGGCTGAATGTCCCGGAGCAGTACGGTGGAGCCGGCATCGATGCGATCAGTGCCGCCATCGCCATTGAGGAACTGGGTTGGGCCGACGGGGGCACCGGGCTGAGCGTATCGGCCCACAATGGGTTAGCCTGCGCACCAATCGCGCTTTTCGGCACCGAGCAGCAGAAGCGGCGCTGGCTGCCCGACCTGGCGAAAGGGTCGACAGGCCTCGGTTCCCTGGCCCTGACCGAGCCTGGAGGCGGGTCGGATCTCATGGGTGGCGTCAAGACGCGTGCGGAATTCACCAACGGAGAATGGGTGTTGGATGGCAGCAAGGCTTGGATTACGAACGCCAGTGTGGCCTCACAGATTGTTACTCTGTGCCGAACCGACCCGAATGGCGGCTCGCGAGCCTTGAGTCTCATTGTCGTTCCCGCAGATGCCGCCGGGCTCCACATCCATCCTGCCGAGAAGAAGATGGGCGTTCGCGCTTCGCCTACTCACGCATTGACCTTCGAGAAGGTGCACGTGCCTGAGGATCACCTGCTCGGCACCCCGGGGGATGGGATTTATCAAACATTGGAGGTGCTGGACGGCGGCCGCGTGTCCATCGGCGCGCTTGCGGTGGGCCTGGCTCAATCCGCGGCAGAGGAAGGCATACGTTACGCCAAAGAACGCCAGGCGTTTGGTGGGCCGTTGAGCCAGATTCAGGCGATTCAGTGGATGATCGCGGATGCGGCAACCGAAATCGAGGCCGCGCGTCTATTGGTATACAAGGCTGCCTGGCTCAAGCAGAAAGGTCTCCCATTCACGAGGGAGGCTTCAATGGCCAAGCTGTTTGCTACGGAGATGGCGGAACGCGTCTGTCGCAACGCGATTCAGATTTTGGGTGGCTACGGCTACAGCGCGGAGTATCCCGTGGAGCGCATCTACCGTGACGCCCGACTGATGACGATCGGCGAGGGCACCAGCGAAATCCAGCGCCTGGTCATTGCCCGGCGCGTCCTTGGGATCGAATAATCTTCCTGGAGCGCCAACCCCACTCTCACTGCTAGAATAACCGCAGGAGCTCGGCAGCCCTGAATGCAGCATGGCCCCCATCTTCTCCCTGCTGGATCGATAAAAGGAAAGGGGCTGTCTCCAGCTTCTTTGAGACAGCCCCTTTCGTTATCCGCTTGCTGGATTAGGCTAGCCTTCTCGCGGCCGCCTTTGCCTGGCTGCTATTAGTTGGGAGTTTCAGGAGGCGGCGCCGCAGATTCTGGCGCGGCCGGTACTATCTCGCCTTCGCTGCGATCCAGCCACCACTTGTAGCCATAGTAGGCGACTATCGCACCTACGGCCGCAACGACCCATACAGGCCAAACCGCCCGTAGGACCGTAGCCACATCAGAGATTGGCGCTAGATAGAGGAAGTAATAGGCCAGCGAGATTGCCCACAAGAGCACAAAGGTGCCGAATAGCCAAAAACGCATCAACCTAAGTCGCCTTTCTGTATCTTCGCTCATCCTGTCCCTCCTTGTCCTGATCGGTCACTCGGCTTGCACTACTGCGCACTCCGACATTTAGTAGTCTAGGGCGCCCCCTGCCGCTTTCAATGGGCCTTTATGCCTGTTAGGTCCCCGCGGCGGAATTGGCCCGGATTCTTCCCCGCGCATTATATCGACCCTCCAGAAACGCGCAAACGCGGCCCTTCATAAGGGCCATGGCGCCTGTTTCCCGTAATTTGGCCAGCTGCTAGCCTGCAACCGTTTGAAGTGCCGACCCGCACGCCGCAGCCAACCGCGCGACGGCAACCCCCAATGCAATCAACCGAGACTTCATCAAGCTTTTCCTTCTTTGGGCCGCGATCAAGTACGCCGTAAGCTTCGCGGATGTTACCGACTCTATATTATGGAACCCTAATCACAGGTGACCGTCGGCTGGTTATAATCGGACACCTGCAAGCAAGTTTCAACGGTGGGAGCCTGTAAGTGGCCTTACCCGTCGCATCGACTCGCTGTGCTACTCTCGCAAGTAGCCTCAACCCGGAGCCGTGGGCCCATAACAGCGAGGAACCTGAATGCGACTTGACATCTACATCGACGATTGCTGCGAGAACTGCGGTCACGCCCGGCAGATCGCCGAGCAGGTCCGTGAGCGTATGCCGCAGGTGGAAGTGAACTTGATCGAACTCACCGGCGAGAAGCCCGGCAGCGTTTTTGCGGTGCCGACCTATTTATTGGACGGTGCCACGCTTTATCTCGGGAATCCGAGCGAAGCGGAACTTTTCGAAAGACTTACGACCGGACATTCCTGACTGGAAATCCCAGGAGCCCAATGGAGACCGTAAAGCTCGAAGCATTATCCGAAATCGAAATCTTCCAGGACCTGACCAATCAGGAGATGGAGGAGATGGACCGCTCTACAACCATGAGTACCTGTGAGCCTGGCCGCGTGTTCTATGGGCCGGATGAGGCGGGGGAAGTACTCTTTCTTTTGAAGAAGGGCCGCGTTCAACTTTATCGTCTCTCCCCTGAAGGCAAGAAGCTGGTAGTTGCGATCCTGGAGAAGGGCTCCATATTCGGTGAGATGTCCCTCATCGGACAGGGGATGCATAATACATTCGCGGAGGCCATTGAGGAGTGCACCCTTTGCGTCATGAGCCGCATGGATGTCGAGCGCATCATCGAGGGGAAACCTCAGGTGGCTCTGCGCTTCTTGGAAAACATGGCGATCCGATTGCAGGAGACCGAGGCCAAGCTCGAAGACCTGGCCTTCAAAAGCATTCCCGTCCGTCTCGCCGCGCTCCTGCAAGACTTGGCCAGTGAGAGTCACTCCGGCGACACCATCGAGGGCTACACACACCAGGACCTGGCGGAAATGCTGGGCACTTACCGTGAAACTGCCACGCAGACTCTGAATGAGTTCAAGTCCCATGGCTGGGTAGAGATCGAACGCAAGCGGATTCGGATCGTCGATCCCGGCGGGCTGGAAATCCAAGCTCAACCGTGACCACTTTGTAGTTCCCCGCGCACGACCCGATCGCGCGCAAACCAACCACCCCTTCCAGGTTCCCAGGTCGATTCACTCTTTTGAGTTATCGTGTCTGTGGCGAATCCCTGACTATAATCCTGTGACTCCACTTCCCAGGTGAATGATGAAGCTTGTAGAGTGCATACCCAATTTCTCCGAGGGCCGCCGGCCGGAGATCGTGGATGCGATTGCGGCCTCCATCCAATCCGTGGAGGGGGTTCAACTTCTCGACCGGCATAGCGACCAAGATCACAACCGCACCGTGATCACCTTTATTGCGCCGCCGAAACCTGCGGCGGAGGCGGCCTTTGCCGGCATCTCGAAGGCCGCCGAACTGATCGATCTGGATCTCCACGAAGGGGAACACCCACGCCTTGGAGCCACCGATGTGGTGCCCTTCGTCCCGATTCGGGAGGTCACCATGGATGAATGCGTAGAGTTGGCGCGCGAGCTCGGCCAGCGAGTGGCGAATGAGCTGGGGATCCCGATCTATTTGTATGAAGCTGCCGCCACGCGCCCCGATCGCGTCAATTTGGCGAACATCCGACGCGGCCAGTATGAAGGGCTCAAGGCCTCGATCGCAGAAGACCCGGATCGAGCACCGGATTTCGGCCCCAAGCAGCTTGGCCCCGCGGGTGCCACGGTAGTCGGGGCTCGCAAGCCACTTATCGCCTTCAACGTGTACCTGACCACCGACGACGTGGAGGTGGCTAAGAGAATCGCGAAGCATGTACGCCACTCTGGCGGCGGCCTGCGGTACGTCAAGGCACTTGGGATGTTGGTGGAGGGCCGGGCTCAGGTTTCGATGAACCTGACAGATTTCACCCGCACTCCCATCCACCGGGTGGTCGAAATGATCCGAAATGAAGCAAGTCGCTACGGAGTGGGCGTGCACAGTTCAGAATTGGTGGGCCTGACCCCTCAGGCGGCCCTGGTCGACGCCGCAGCCTGGTACCTGCAACTTGACGAGCTTGAACCAGAACAGCTCATCGAAAATCATCTGGTTGGTGCGACCCAGGAGTCCTTCCTGGATCGCCTCGCAGACGGCGCTCCGACTCCAGGCGGTGGATCTGCAGCCGCTCAAGCGGGAGCCATGGCTGCGGCTCTGGTAGCCATGGTGGGACGGCTGACGGTAGGCAGGAAGAAATATGCGGAAGTCGAGGACCAGGCGCACGCGATCGTGCAGAAGGCGGATAAGCTGCGAGGTGAGCTCGAGGCCGCAGTCATCGAAGACGCGCGGGCATTTGACGAAGTGATAAAGGCGCTGCGCATGCCCAAGGACTCGGATGAGGAGAAGGCGGCCAGGGGCGAGGCTCTCGAGCGAGCCACTATTCAAGCAGGGGAGGTACCTCTGAAAGTCGCCAATGGCTCAGCGGAAGTATTGGAACTCGCGGCGGAGATTTCGGCGATCGGCAACGCAAATGCAATCGGCGATGCGGGAGTCGCGGGAAACCTGGCACTGGCGGCTGTTCAGTCCGCGGGCCTGAACGTAAAGGTCAATGCGGGCGGGCTTGCGGACCAGGAGCTAGCGGGTCGTTGGCAGGCGGAGCTTCAGAGGATTGAGGTTATTACGGAAGAGAAACTCACAGAAATTCGTAAGCAGCTACGAGAGCAAGTCGAGATCAACTGACCTCCCGATTGACTCACCATCCACTTGCTGCGAAGATCTCTCCCAACAAGGCTTGACGTTCCTCATCCGTCATCGGTCGCGGCTGCGCGAAATCTTCCAGCATGGCAGTGAGCAGCTCGGTGCTGATGTAACGCCCGTCGTAGAAGGTGTGTCGATCCAGAAATTCCTGGCGCAGCGGCAGCTCCTGCATCTGATCGAAGAACAGGTTCCCCAAACCGTAGTGGATCAAGCCATCGGAAAAGAACTCCATCGATTGGGGTCGATGGGCCTGGCTGCCGTTGACGATGGTCGCGCCGGCCTCGACTGCACCTTGGAAAGCCTCCACCTGGTCGGGCAGGGGTCTTGAATTCGCAGATTCCCGCCACTGGAAGGTGAAGATCACGGAGTAGCCTTCGTCCGCCAGCTGTGTCACGCGTTCCATCAATCCTTCGTCATCGCAGGGCAGCGCCCCCGGACGGTCATCCGTGGCCCATACGTAGGCCGGACCGGCCGCGTTGCAGCCAAGAAACGCCAATCGATTGCCGTTGTGCTCGACGATCACTGGCAGGCGCGCCTCAGCCAGATCCCGGCCGCCGGCGAATGTTTTGAATCCCTGCTGTTCATATAGGTCTAGCGTATACAGCAGCGCTTCCGTTCCCCAATCGGCCAGGTGATTGCCGGAGAGTTCAATCAGATCCACGCCCACGCTTTCAAAGAGCGGCAGGTGCCGGGGTGCAGAACAGAACCGCAGGCTAGTTTGGATCGGATCCGGAGGCGGGCAATCCTCGCTGAAGGCCGTTTCGTGGCTGACATGGGTGATATCCGCCTGTTGCATGACATCCGCAATCTGCTGCCCCGGATAATCGGCCCCATAGCGATCCATCCTCCAGGCAGTCGCCCTGACGAGGGCCGAGACTCCTGTCATCAGAACGGTGGTTAGTTTGCTTGGATCTCGATTCGTTTGGGGCCAGTCGAGCAACGGTTCAAGCAGATCCATGATCTCTGAGTCGCCGCTTAAGCCAAAGCTCATAGCCAGCGGATAGCTCTGCGCATCGAAGTTCCAGTCCAGTGGCGAGCTGTCGTTCAGTCTCATCACTTTCCACCTCGGCTCGAGCCTCTCGAAGGGGATGATGGCATAAGCATTGCGCGCCTCCCAGACTGAGTTCAGAAGCTCCTCCTCGGGGGCTGTGCGAACCGCAGGTTCACTTCCCAGCAACGGCACCATTTCATTTCGTACTGGGTCGGAGACATAGACTGTGAGTTCATCGCTTGTACCGGTCCAGGCACGACGCAGCTCTTGAAGGGATACCTGATCCTCGATAGTTGGGAAGGGAGCCACAACCGCGTAGGTCCAGCGCGCGAGCGCTCGGTCCGGATTCGGCTCGATTCGAACCTCCGCCAATGCTGGGTCCTCGACCCACTCAATTGGCAGTTCGCGCAATTGAGTAACCATGCGGGCGAGCGCAAGCAGGTCGGCCGGCAGGGCGGGAGAAGCCCACAACCGTACGGTGGCAGGTTTGGGTACCGAAGTCGGTGTCAGAGTGGGCGCGTTGGTTGGTAGTTGGGTTGCGGTCGGTAGCTCTGCGACAGACGTCTGCGGCGCGCTTGAGCAGCCTGCAAGGAGCAGCAGGGCAATCCACACCGCAGAGATTGGCTTGACTTCTAACCTCATTCGCTCGACGCCGAAATGAAACCGCCCCGGTGAGCTCCACCAGGGCGGGCCCCTTAAATCCACGGTCTCAAAACCGGGCGAGTGGCAGGTTCGAGCCCGCGCGCGAACCTGCGGTCCCCCTCAGGATAGTCCCTATCCCTCCGACGACCGCTTGTCCTCCAACTCGATTTCCTTTTGGCTTCCGAGATCCCCCACCTGGCGCACAAGGCCAAGCAGCAGGAGACCCAGCTTGAGACCGTCGGCTGCGCCCATCTCCGGAGGATCCTCTGAGCGCTGAACCATGATGTAGGTAGCGCCGAGTCCGGTGAGGGCGCCGACAAGCCCACCGATGATGAGCGCCTTGGCTTTCCAGTTCGAATTCATGTTTTCTATCCCTTAAAGATGCCGGCCAGATGACGAACGCCGGCAATCAGCGCATAGGTGGCTGCCCGCGGAACGATAACCGGTTTCGTAGCTGCCTCGCTCGCTTGTGAAACAATGTCCTGCGCGTCGAATGCGGCCTCTCGCGTTCGATCGAATGGAGGTGGGATCACCCGGGTCAGGTAGATCACTCCGATCACTCCCATCACGATAATGACCAACCCCACGAAGCCGAAGATTATCGCCAGGGCAAAAAGCAGCACCAGTGTAATGTCTGCCCACACACCGGCATCCCCGGACTGTGACAGCCACAGCAGTCCAATGAGCAGCCCGACGACCAAAAGCCCCAATCCGATCGGAAAGTAGATCTGCCAGCGCACCTGATTTCTCCAGGCTGCCTTGACATCTTCGCCGGTGATCGGATAGCGCTTCTTTAGATCGAAAGGATCCATCGCGCGGCTATTTTAGCACGGGCGTCCACGCGGTCCTCAAATTTAACAGTCTGGAAATAACCAGGCTTCCCACTTCCCCCGCGCGTGGCGTTGGTTTAGAATGTCTCGCGATGAGCAAGACTGGCAAAGTTGCGGTGGTCAAGACCTCCCCGACATCCATTCTCGAAGATGTGCGTCAAGTGATGCACCTGGGCGGATTTGAGACCGCCCTCGCCAGAGACGCGACCACCGGTTTGAAGATCAACATCTCCTGGCAGACTTGGTATCCGGCGTGCTCCTCAACCCCATGGCAGATTGAGGGAGCAATCCTAGCGCTCCAAGAAGCTGGCTATACCGATCTGGTAGGAGTGCACAACGACACGGTGGTCGTGGATACCGCAGTGGGCGAGTTCAACAACAAGCACCGTTTTATTACGGATAAATACGAGATCCCCTGTATCTATTTATATGAGGAAGACTTTGAATGGTTCGAATACAAGCCCAGCAAACCGCTGCTTGTGCTTGACAAGGTATACCCGGATGGAGTGTTCATACCCAAGGCGCTGGTTGGCCTCAATATGATCCATCTGCCTACGGTCAAGACCCACGTTTTCACGACCATTACGGGCGCCATGAAGAACGCATTTGGCGGACTGCTTCACCGCAATCGGCACTGGACGCACGCCGTCATCCACGACACACTGGTCGACCTGCTGATGATCCAGCAGGAAATCCACCCCGGCTTGTTTGCCCTCATGGACGGAACCTTCGCGGGTGACGGGCCGGGGCCGCGGGCCATGCGTTGGCACCAGAAAGACATTATTTTGGCCTCGGCGGATCAGGTCGCCATCGATGCCGTGTCTGCTCGGCTCCAGGGCTTTGATCCTATGAAGATCCGGTTCATTCGCCGCGCGCATGAGCTTGGGCTGGGAGTTGGAGACCCCAGCCAGATCGAGATCGTGGGCCACGATATCGAGACCGAAGAACCCTGGAATTTTCGCCAGGAGGACACCTTCGCGAGTCGCGGACAGAAGGCGATTTATCACGGCCCGCTGAAGCCGCTTGAAAAGCCGCTGCTGCAATCGCCTCTGGTCCCATGGGCTTACTTCGCAAGCAACTTCTATCACAATGTCTATTGGTACCCATTCGTGGGGCGTGGCCGAGTGCAGGCGGCACTCAAGACGGAATGGGGGCAGCTTTTCGAATCCTACGGCGACGGCAAAGTCGTCATGCCAGGGATGGAGCCTAAGACCGTGGTTCAAGCCGGGATCGGCTTGCTGGTTCTGGCTGCCCTGGCCGCGATCGGAATAGGCATCGTCACAAGGCGCTAATTCCTTCGAAGCTCACCGATCCCAAGGCAGCCCAAGTGATTTCCTCTAACGAAACACTGACAATTTGCCAATCTTTTTCTTATAAAAATCCTGTACAAATAGGGTGGGTAAGAACGCCTTACCTTTACGCGCAACGACAGTATTGAGGTTTTAGATAAAGGGGCAAATGGTGAGTGACGATACATTGGATGTGCACAAGATGATCAGGGGCGACGACAACCTGAAGGGTGGAACCATCGGTCCGACCGTTGAGGAGCTTGATTTTGACTTCTCGGCGATACGCGCGGCCGACTCGGGCGATTCTATTGCCCAGTACCTATCGAATGTGGGTCGTGTGCCCCTGCTTACAATGCAGGACGAAGTCGATCTAGCCAAGAGTATTGAGCGGGGGAACAAGGCCAGTGGGACGCTGGCCAAGAGTGAGCTCGACGCAAAGCGCAGGCGGGAACTGCTGCAGCAGGTTCAGGACGGAATGGCTGCCTTCGAGCATCTCATCCTGGCCAATTCCCGATTGGTCATTAGTGTGGCTCGCAAGTACCGCGGCCGCGGTGTTCCGTTCACCGATCTGATCCAGGAAGGTCATATCGGGCTGATGCGGGCCGCTAAAAAGTTCGACTGGCGCCGCGGCCTTAAGTTCTCAACTTATGCCACATGGTGGATTCGCCAGGCGGTCACCCGCGCCATCTCAGACCAGAGCCGCACCATCCGGCTTCCGGTCTACATGGGTGAGCAGATCACGAAGCTGCGGCACGCAGCCACCCAACTGACCCAGACCCTGGGCCGGGATCCTACGCTCGAGGAGCTTGCAGAGAGGCTGGAAGTTCCCGTAACGCGGGTCGAAGAACTCATTCGTGCCATGGAGCAGCCGCTTTCTCTCGAGAAGCCAATGGATGAAGAGAACGATCGAGAGCTCGGCGACCTGATTCCAGACGCGGATGGGCCTGATCCGGAAACTTGGACGCTCGAGACCTTGTTGGGTGACGATCTTCGCACAGCGCTTGATGAGCTGCCGCCAAGGGAGCGCACAACGCTTGAGCTGCGCTACGGATTGAAGAACGGGAAGGCACACACATTGGAAGCAATTGGAAATCAGCTGGGCGTTACGCGCGAACGGGCACGCCAGCTGGAGGCTCAGGCACTTCGAAGACTTCGCCATCCTTCTCAGCGCGGGCGCTTGCTAGGTTACTGGGAAAGCTAGCGACAGCGTCGCGCGCCAGGCGAGCCCGCAGCCTTTACCAAATAGGACTGAGCGTTTGAAGCGCACCGCAGGAGGTGCGCTTCTCGCTTAAGCTTGAGCTACCACCGATATCGCTTAGAATTCGTTGGGTTTGCCCAAAATGATCACCCAAGTACCCGGCATCCGCATAGGTCACTCTACCGACCCTCAACACCATACGGGCTGCTCCGTCATCCTTTGCCCAGAAAACACGATAGGAGGCGTCGATGTTCGTGGTCCCTCGCCGGGAAGTCGAGAAACGGCGCTTCTAGGGCCTGATAAGCATGTGGAATATGTCACGGCCGTATTGCTGACAGGCGGAAGTGCGTTTGGGCTGGCAGCCGCCGACGGAGTGATGCGCTACCTGGAGGAGAATAATCTCGGTCATTGGACTCCTCGGGCGACCGTGCCAATCGTCCCCGCGGCCGTTGTTTACGATCTATTCCTCAGTGAGGGGAAGCGCCGTCCGGACGCCGAGATGGGCTATCGTGCCTGCCAGGCTGCGCAGGCCGATGAAGTCGCGCAAGGCAATGTGGGCGCGGGTGCCGGGGTTACGGTTGGAAAGTGGGCCGGATTCAAAGGCATCATGAAGGGTGGATTTGGCACTGCCTCCGAGGAAATTGAGATTGAAGGTGGGGAAAAGCTGATCGTTGGAGCCGCGGCGGTGACCAATTGTGTGGGCGATATCCTGAATCCGGACGGGACGGTCCTTGCGGGCGCCCGCAGCCCCGATGGATCGTGGTTCGCTGAGGACGATCCGTTGCAGCACCTTGCCAGGGAGCCCGAGATTCCAGCAGGTACCAATACCACCCTGATCGTTGCGGCAACCAACGCCACTCTCAGCAAAGTTGATGTGAATCGGTTGGCTCAACATGCCCAGAATGGGCTGGTGATGACCGTTCGACCCTCACACACGACTCACGACGGGGATATCGCCTTCGCGCTCGCCACGGGCCAGATGGAGGCGCGATTTGATTTGGTCGCTTACCTGGTTGAATTAGTGGTTGCGGAGTCCATTCGGAATTCGGTGCGGCATGCGTCCGCTCTGAAAGGTATTCCCGGACTGGCTGGCTAACTATGACACTCGTCCTCGCCGAGCTTCACTGTCATACGTACCGCTCAAAGGATTGCCTGATGATGCCAGAGCGGCTCTTGGAGACCGCTCGGGCGAAAGGTATCGGGCGCCTCGCAATCACTGACCACAGTGAAATTGAAGGAGCACGCGAGGCCCACGCGCTGGATCCCGACCTGGTGATCATTGGCGAGGAGGTCTACACGACCCAAGGTGAGTTATTGGCCTACTTCGTAACAGAATGGATCCCGCCCGACCTCGAACCGATGGATGCCATCCATCGCCTGAAGGAGCAGGATGCAGTCATCAGCGTGGCCCATCCCCTGGACCCCTTTCGCGGCGGCGCATGGCAGGAGCCCGCCCTGCGCGAAATCTTGCCTTATGTGGATGCTTTGGAGATATTCAACGCTCGCACGGTCGGTAAAGATGCCAATAAGCGGGCTCGGGATCTGGCCGATGAAGCCGGTCTCCCGGGGACGGCTGGCTCGGATGCCCACGCCTATCTAGAGGTGGGCACCGCGGGATTGCGCCTACCGGCCTTTGATGATGCGGAGGGGATGCGGGCAGCTCTCAAGCAAGCGGAGGTAGTTGGAAAACTATCTTCTCCGCTCGTGCATTTCTTCTCCCGCTATGCGACCTTTCGGAAGCGACTGGGCTGGCGCCCGAAGTCCTAATTTTCCTTGGCCCGAAGATGCGGGAACAAAATGACCTCGCGGATGCTGGGACGGTCAGTTAGCAGCATAGTGAGGCGGTCGATCCCCATACCTAAGCCACCGTTGGGCGGCATCCCATAGCGCATCGCCCTCAGGTAATCCTCATCCAGCGGATGGCGATCTACGTCATCCTCTTCATAGGTACGCCCCATTTCCAGAAATCGCTGCTCCTGCTCGAGCGGGTCGTTTAATTCCGTAAAGGCGTTGCAGATCTCCATCCCCGCCACGAATCCTTCAAATCGCTCGACGCTTTCCGGATGGTCTGGATGGGTCTTGGCGAGTGGGGAAATATCTCGTGGATAATCGTATAAGAAAGTCGGCTGGATAATTTCCGGCACGACATGATGATCCAGCAGATGTTCGATCAGCTTCCCGCGCGAGGCTTTTTCAGGAGCTTCAATCCCGCCTTCTAATATCGCCTTGCGCAGCGCTTTTTCGGATTTGTGCTCGGCATAGTCAATCCCGGTCTGCTCTGCGATTGCCGCGCGTAACTCGATCCGTCCCCAGGGAGGGGTCACATCGATGGTTTGGCCCTGGTATTCGATCTGCGTCCCGCCCAGCACTTGCTCGACCATATAGGTGATCATATCTTCTGTTACATCCATGACCAGCTGATAATCAGCATAGGCCATGTAGAGCTCCAACTGCGTGAACTCGGGCTGGTGAGTACGATCGACGCCCTCATTTCGAAAGTCCTTTCCGATTTCATAGACACGCTCCAATCCCCCCACGAGGAGCCGTTTTAGATAGAGTTCGAATGAGACGCGCAGATAGAGGTCCTGATGAAGCTGATTGTGATGAGTGACGAAGGGCTCCGCAGCGGCTCCGCCGTAGATGGGCTGCAGCACGGGGGTTTCAACCTCCAGAAATCCAAGATTATTGAGGTACTGGCGCAGCGCATCAATGATGCGAGCTCGCGTTCTAAACACCTCTCTCACCTCTGGATTGACGGCCAGGTCGGCGTACCGCTCACGGTAGCGCGCCTCCGGATTATCGAACGCCGAATGGACCACGATCTCTTCGTCGACGACCTCTTCCTTGGCAGCCGGAAGCGGGTAGGTGGCCTTCGACAGCATAAGAAATGATTCAACCCGCACGGTCACTTCACCGGTCCGGGTTCGGAACATCTCCCCTTCCGCCTGAATGAAATCGCCGAGATCGAAGGCTTCTAGAAAGAGATCAAATTGATCGGGACCCAGCTCGTCCTCGCGAAGATACAGTTGGAGCTTTCCATCATTGTCTTCGATATGGACAAACGCGGTCCTGCCCATCTCGCGGATAGATCGAAGGCGCCCGGCCACTGCCACTCGAACTTCTTCATCCCTGGCCGCAGCCTCGAAGGCCGCGGTCGCTGCGCTCGAGGTGTGCGACCGACTCGCTCGCGCCGGATAGGGATCGAGTCCTTCTTTTCTTATGCGGTCCAGCTTTTGGAGCCGGACTTGTGTGAGCCTATCTGTCATGGATCATCTCTCTCCCCAAATAAAAAGCGCCCCGCGCCAGGACCTCGGCGGAGGGCATTTTTTCACTTCGGTTCACTCACTTGATCTTGACGATACGAAAGTTTAGAACGCCTGCAGGTGCCTCGACCTGGATGTCGTCTCCGACTTTGCGTTGTAGCAACGCCTGGCCTAGCGGAGATTCGTTCGAGATAAGGCCCTCCTTGGGGCTGGCTTCCGCTGCGCCAACGATCGTGTAAGTTTCACTGGATGATCCATCCTGTTTCACCTCCACCGTGCTGCCGATTAGCACCATGTCTGTGGCCCGACGGTGCTTGATCTCTTGAGCCGAGGCGAGCATGTATTCGATTTCAAGAATGCGTCCCTCGACGAAAGCCTGCTCGTTCTTGGCCGCCTCGTATTCGGCGTTCTCAATCAATTCGCCATCTTCCATCGCTTCGTGTAGTCGATTGGCCACTTCCTGGCGCTTGGTGTCGAGCAAGTAGGTCAGCTCATCCTCAAGCTTCTTGCGGCCCTTTTTGGTTAGATAGACTACTTGGTTCGCCATTGCAACTCCAGACATGCACTCCTGGGCTTGTATTCAAATATGAGTGCTTCCCTAATATGACAAAAATGAACTGAGAGAGTTCTCTCAGCCCATGAGCGCCGGGGATCATAGCATAAGTTATTAGGGCTGTCCAGATTGCCCATTTTGGCGAACAAATTAGTCGCTTTTGCTCGCCCGCGGCTGATTCGCGGCGTCGCAAGTGATAGGATTCGGGTTCTTGGGAGACTTGTGAATATGGGAATGCCCAAAGCCGGGGATGCGGCGCCCGAATTCGAGTTGCAAACCGATACCGGAGAGACGGTTCGTCTTTCGGACCATAGAGGCAAGAAAGTAGTCCTGTTCTTCTACCCGAAGGCGGACACACCCGGCTGTATCAAGGAGGCATGCGGCTTTCGGGACGATTATTCGTCGTTCAAGGACCAAGACATCGTCGTGCTGGGCATCAGTCCGGATACCGTGCGCGCGCAGGCCAAATTCAGTGAGAAGTATGGCTTTCCGTACCCGCTGCTAGCCGATAGGGACCGAACGGTGGCACACGCTTATGGGGTTCGGAAGCCCAGTGAACAGCGGCCATCTGGCGCTGCATACGGAACTCGTACCACTTTCCTGATCGATGAATCAGGCCGTATCAGCCGTGTATACGAGGGTGTTAAACCCATCGGGCACAGCCGGGAGGTCTTCGCCGCCCTGAACGCGGCTTCCAGCTGATCCCCTCCGGGCACGGCCAGGAGCTCTTTGCGTCCCCGAACGCGACTTCCAGCTGATCTCTCGCAGGTTTACGGGAATCCTTACCCATCCCCCGTGTTAAAATGCCGATCCATGCGCCGTTAGCTCAATTGGCAGAGCAGGGGCCTTTTAAGCCCAAGGTTACAGGTTCGATTCCTGTACGGCGCA
>JBGMQN010000054.1:65963-69613 GCA_048054495.1 Anaerolineales bacterium | reverse complement strand
GTCGCACAAAGGGGTGCACTTTGATCCCAGGGTGGTCGACGAATTCCTCAGGATGGTCCAGACCGAAGGCGTGGAGGGGAATATGGCCATGAGAACGCCTGCGATGCATGCCACACTCTTGAGGAAGACGGTTCCATTCGGATGACGGAAGAAGAACGCGACGAGCGCCGGCGCAGGCGAGCAGCACTCCTTTTCCTGCCCCTGCTCCTGCTGGGTGCCGCGTTCTGCTTTTGGACGTTATTTGCGAGTGTGACCCTGGGCGAGGCGGAATCGTTCATCCCGGCTCCCCTGGGCTCTGGTGCCCTGGCCAACTACGGGGAGGATGAGATCACTGGCCGGTTGAGGAGCCTGAGCATCAGCATCGTCGAAGCCGTCATTCGCGATCGGGATCCCGAGGAACAGGATGCCGGCGCGCGCGCGACCAACGTCAGCGAGAGCCTCAAGAGCCCCGTGCCGACGGTGACGCCGAAACCTGGAGACCCAACCGGCACGCCGACCATTCCACCCACCACGACTGTCACGCCGAACCTGAGTGTGACCGGTACGATGACTGCGACGGTCTCGCCGAGTCCTTCGCCCTTCCCGAGCCGCACTCCGACACCGACCAAGACAGACGTACCAAGCTCATCACCGGGACCTACGGCTACACTGAAGCCTTGCGGACCGGTAATCACGATCGTCGCCCCCCTAGATCTCGCCAGGTATACCCTGGCCGACGAACTTCCAGGCCAGGCGATTGCATACGATCCGGATTGCTCATCGGGCACCCCGGCGCCGGACGGGACGGGAATAATCAAGGTTGAGTTCGAGATCAAGTCGGAGGCCAGCGGTTGGTCGGTCGTCCACTACGAAGATCAGCTTTCTGTCAAATACTGCGCCTTCGATGGATCGTCGATCTGCAACACCCATTCGCTCAGTACTGGAGAATGGCCTACGCCCGTTTCTTCTCCTCCCTCTACTCCCGAGCCGATCGAGCTGGGCGAGCATAAGCTCTACGCGAGGGCTCAGGACGATGAGGGTATCTGGAGCGCTTGGGTTCATGTTCATTTCTTCATCGACCCGATCCCGACGTCCACCCCGACACCTACACTCACGCCCTCGCCAACGGCGACCAACACACCGACGCCAACTCCTACACTCACGCCGTCGCCCGTCCCCCCCACGTCCACCCCGACGCCGACGTCGACCGATACCCCGATGCCGACGAATACACCTACTCAAACACCAACTCCCACGCCCGTGTGCTCCATGATTACGATAGACAACCTCAACGTCCCTGCCGGCAACGAAGTGACGTGGGATCTCACCAGTGGCAACGCCACCTCGGTTACGATCACCCGCGTTCAGGTAACTTGGCCAACACCGAATGATGATCTCAACTCCATCAAGGTCAACTCCAGCACGATCTGGTCAGGCAGTGACGACTCTCCCGGTGCGGACCTACTAATGAGTGGCACAGTGCCAAGCGGGGGACCTTACGTGTTCAAATTCAACTTTGCCAGCTCAGCCGTTCCCTCACCGTACACGCTCACTGTGACGTTCAACGCAGTCTGTGATGTAACTTACCCCTAGGCAGCTCACAAGCTCGGGCTTCACCGGAAAAGCAAAGGGGCTGTCCATAGCTGCTGTTTGGACAGCCCCCTGTTTTTAATTCGAGTACGTCTTGTTAGTCGGGGTTCGCTCCCGAGTACAGCCCGATTTTGTTTCCCGTCGGATCGGAGAACACCGCAAAGTGCCCGACTCCTGGGATCTCCGTCTTGGGCACAACGGTCGACCCGCCGTTTGATCCGATCTTCTCCAGCGAAGCCTCAATATCATCCGTAGTGACATATGGGACGAGCGTCCCGGCGGGATTGTTATCGTCCACCTGGGTGAAGGCCCCACCGATCCCGCCTTCCTCGGCCGTGAACTGTACGTAGTTCATGGTCTCCTCCACCTCGATCTTCCAGCCGAAGACCCTGCTGTAGAACTCAGCAGCTGCGTTGGGATCGCTGGCCGAGATCTCGAGGTGGTTTACCGGATAAGCTGTCATTTCGTCCTCCTAAGACGAAGGGATACCGAAATCTAGATTAGCGCATATGTTCTAGTCCGTCTAGAATTGACGGATTGGCATTGTCAGCGGTGATCCCGCTGGCTACAATGACCTACCGAATTGAGGCTGCACATTGGAACAATCCACCGAGGCGACGCTCGCGCTGAAAATACAGGCCACTTGCCCTGACCCCCACCACCCCAATTCGCATTTATGGGAGCAGCTACACGAATCGTGAGCGAGATTCGATTGATCGTTCTGGATATTGACGGAGTGGTCAGCGCTGGCGAGGCACAGCCGCTGGAGCTCAATCTATTCGAACAGTTGGGCGCAATGAACCGAGCCGCCAGAAGCGACCCGGATCGACCAGCCATCACCTTCTGCACCGGCCGACCGGCACCTTACCTCGAGCTGATGCTGCAAGCGATTGACGGGCAACTGCCCGGCGTGTTCGAAAACGGGGCGGGGATCTATAGCCCGGCAGACTATCAATTCATGACCCTGCCTGGGCTTGGAGAGTACCTGAACGGATTTTCGGAGGTCGTCTCCCGCCTTGAAGGTACCCTCGTTCAGGACGAGATCGCTTACTTCCAGCCAGGTAAGCACTACAGCCTGACCTTGTTCGCCTACGACCCCAAGCGCGCCTCGGAACTCAAGGATCTGACGGTTGAAGCGCTTGGCCCCCTATCCGAGCGGGTAGATCTCGTCTATTCGACTTTCTGTCTCAACATCCTGCCGCGCGGCGTTGACAAAGGTAAGGGGCTTGCGCATCTCGCAGGCATGGTCGAAATCCCGCTTGGGAATATGCTTGGGGTCGGAGATTCCGACGTTGACCTACCGTTTCTTCGGCTCGTTGGACACAGCGCGGCGCCGGCAAACGCCAATTCCAACGTCAAGGAGCTGGTCGAATACGTGTCCTCCAGAGAGATCGCCGATGGGGTCCGCGATATTCTCGCCCACTTCAAGCTGATGTCATGACCGATTGGAAGGTCGCCATCCAGGAGGACATGTTGCCCGGTCCGACCCTCGAGGATCGCTTCCTGCAGGCCGCAGATCTCGGCCTTCAGGGCATCGAGTTCTGGAGCGAACATCTTCCAGAGCAGGTATCCGAGATCGAGCGACTGAGCGGGCAACGGGCGGTTGTCGCGAGCTCGATCAATAATGGCAGGCGGTCCCGCTTCTTAGACCCGGATCCCGAAGAGCGCGCCCGAGCGATGGCCGAACTCTCTGAGGCAATTGAGCTTGCCGGCCGGATTGGTGCACAGGGCGTTGTCTATGTGCCTCATTTTTTCGACCCCCTTCTGCCAGACTTGTCACCCTACAAAACTGCTATCGAGCTCGAACGCGCGCTTCTTCGCGCACAGTTGGAGAACCTGGTCGAAGCGGCAGACCGAGCGAAGGTTCAGCTGTGGGTCGAGCCGGTCAACCGGGAGGAGACCCACCTCCTGAACCGCCTGGGACAGGCCAGCTCGTTGATCGATCCGATGGAGCACGATCGGCTAGGAATAGTGGCGGATCTTTTTCACATGGCGCAGGAGGAGCCGAATATTCCGGCTGCCATCCTGGAAAACCGGACCCAGATCGGCCACGTCCACCTGGCGGACAGCAACCGCAAACT
>JBGMQN010000054.1:24290-65863 GCA_048054495.1 Anaerolineales bacterium | reverse complement strand
TGGCGTGTGAATAGCAAAGTCCGGAACCTCTGACTCATCCTGCGGCGTAGCGGCATGCCTCCCTGACCAATCGATCCACACACTGATCATTCCCAGTTCGTTTGCTCCTCTGACGTCGCGATCCAGCCGATTGCCAACCATCACGGTCCGATCGTAATCCTCGAGCTCGATTCCAAGCGCGTCGAGCGCCGCCAAGAACATTCGCGCATCCGGTTTCTCAACTCCGACTTCCTCGGATATTGCAAAGACATCAAACAGCTCATGCACGGAGTGCTGGCGCAACACATTGGAATAAGTCCCCGGGCGACCGTCGGCAACCAGCGCCAGCTTGTAACCGCGGCTCTTCAGCTCATGAAGAAGCTCGCCCGCGCCAGGAATCAATTCTGCTTGAAGCGTTGTGAGTGTGTCGTCCTTGACCTCGCTGGCTTCGTCGGCCAGCGTGTCTCCGAAATCGAGGCAAACTGCGAGGATGCGGTTCGCCACTTGACTAGCTGAGCAGCGCCGGGACTTCCTTGGGTAGGTCGATGCTTACCGCGGCACCTTCTTCGTAAAACTCGTCCGATGCAGGATTCGAGAGATCCACGATAAGTTCGGTTCCATCCCCCTCGACCGCTACCGTATAGCGAAGTATAGGTCCGACATATGCCAGAGTGCGCACTCGGGCGGGGATTCCCCCCTTGCCCCCACCGGTGATCCCGATCGCTTCCGGTCGCAGGACAACGGATATAGCTGCATTCGGATTTGCAGGCGGCTGCTGGCTATGGATCACCTGGCCAAGCACCCGAACATCGGCTCCCTTATCGTTCGACCCCACGAGCTCCGCCGGCACGACGTTTGACAGGCCGACAAACTCTGCAACGAAACGATCGGCCGGCCTCCGGTACAGATCAATGGGCGAACCGAGCTGGGTCAATCTGCCCTGGTTCATAATGGCCACGAGATCCGCAATGCTGAAGGCCTCCTCCTGGTCGTGCGTCACATACACACTCGTGATCCCCAAGCGACGTTGCACCTCGCGCAGCTCGCCGCGCATTCGCACTCTCAGCTGGGCATCCAGATTCGATAGGGGTTCGTCAAAAAGCAGCACTTTCGGCCGGATCACCAAAGCCCGCGCCAGGGCCACTCGTTGCTGCTGGCCGCCGGAGAGCTGAGAGGGCGACTTCTCTTCCTGCCCTTCCAGCTCCATTAGATCCAATGCCTCCTGCACCTTTCCCGGGATTTCTTTCTTCGGGGTCCTCCTCGCCTTCAATCCGTAGGCAACGTTCTCGTAGATACTCATATGCGGGAACAACGCGTAGCTTTGGAAGACCATCGCGGTGGGCCGCGCATACGGCGGCAACTCGGTGACATCCTCATCCCCGATAAGGACCTTTCCCGAGGTCGGGTCTTCGAAGCCGGCAATCATTCGAAGGGTCGTTGTCTTTCCACATCCGCTGGGCCCCAGCAGGCACACTAACATCCCGGGTTCGACATCCAGAGTGACGTCGTCGACCGCCAGGACTTCCTTAAACTGCTTGGACAGATTTTGCAGCCGGATGGAGGCTGTCGTAAAACCCACTTCGCTTGCCATCATGCGATCCTAAACACATCCACGAAGCTCTTGCCTGTGAGCCTTCCTAGAATGCCAAGGGCAAGCAAGATAATGACGATAAGTAAGGCTGCGAAGGCTGCGGCCTCGCTTGGGGAGCCGCGGATCATCACATTAAACATCTGGACGGTAAAGAGCTGAGTCTTGGCGGAACTCAGAAAGATGGCCGCGCTCAGATCGGTCATCGAGCGGATAAAGATATAAATCACTCCGGCCAGGAACGCCGTCCTAAGCAATGGGAAGGTGATCTTAGCGAACGTACGAGGGCGCGAGGCGCCCAAATCCAGCGAAGCCTCCTCCAATGACGGATCGATTTGCTTATCGGCGGCCACACCAGATCTAAGGCCGACCGGGAGGCGCCGGAAGGCATAAGCCACGATGATGATGAAGAATGTTCCAGTCAGCAGATAAGGCGCGGCATTGAAGGCGATGATGTAGCCGATTCCTACCACCGTCCCGGGGATGGCGTACATCAAGGTACCGGAGAAATCCAGCGCTCCGCGGCCGGGAAAGCGTTGCCGACTGACCAGCCAGGCAAGTATGATCCCAATAAATCCTCCCAGGATTCCGGCTCCAATCGCTACCACCAGGGAGTTCCTAAGCTGATTGGCAGTAACGAGTAGGGCCTTTAGATTATCCGTCGTAAGCGTGTAGTCGAACCCCCAGGCCTTCACAGCCGCCCCAACAAAGATGGCTCCGTAGAGCAACAAGTTGAACAATCCAAGGAACAACACGATGCTGAACAAGGGCCATTTAAACAATCCTGGCAACTTCCTTACGTGCCCCGTGCGGGCGCCTCCTGTGATGGTTACGTACGACCTTCGGTTGCTGATCCGGTGCTGCAATCCAAACGCGATCAGCGCCGGGATGACCAGCAGCATCGCAAGCGCAGCGCTGAGCTGCGGGTCATACAACTCCACGCGCTGTATATAGGCCTGGGGGGCAAGCAGCTGAAAACCCCCTCCAATCAACATCGGATTGCCAAAGTCTGAAATGGATGCGATGAAATTTAGCAGCCAGGCGGTCAGCAGCGCCGGCGTAACCAGGGGGAAGGTAATCGTCCTCAGCACCCTGAAGGTCTTTGCGCCCAAATCCTCAGCCGCGTCTTCGAGATCTCTGTTCATGGAAGCAAACACGGCCATGAGAATGAGAACGGCCAACGGGATATTGCTGACCAGCTGGACGAGGATAATCCCATCGGGACCGTAGACGGTCCACTGGCGTATTCTCAGAATGTCGTATGTGATCAGTCCTCGCCGACCAAACAACAGGATGAAGGCGAAGCTCACTGCAAATGGCGGCGATACTAACGTCAGGACCACCAGAATCCTCAGAAATCGTTTCCAGGGTATGTCCGTCAACGTCAGAGCGTAAGCCACGACCGCTCCGATCAGTGTCGAGAGCGTGGCCGAGGTTATTCCCAGCCAGATCGTGTTGCGAGAGGCGCGGGCCACCATCGGCTTTGCGAATAGCCGCCGAAAGGTCTCAAGCGAGTAACCCCCTCCCTCCTCGGTTGCCTCAAAGCCCTCCACAAAAACCTGAGCCACGGGCCAGAGTACAAAGATGAGCAGCGCGACAATTGCGAGCTGCACCGCGAGCATCATCACCGGTTCGCGGCGAAGCCTACTCGACATCAATGGCAGACTCATACCGATAGCCGCAAGGACGAAAAGCAGAGGGTCTCCGATCAGCTCGCGCCGAAAGCTGATCGTCTCTACTCCGTCAACTACTTCCCGCGTGTCTTCCACAATCACGATATCCATGACCCACGTAGCAATGAAGGTCAGAAGGACGATCTGGACCACCGCAATGATGATCAGTGCGCGGCGACTGCGGATCCTGTGGATTAAAGTAAGGCTCTTAGCCATGAAAGGGTCTGGATTTGATTCGAGATGGGCGCTTGTGAGCTGCCGGTGAAAGGAAGGGGGCAGGCTATGCCTGCCCCCATGCGGAATTCGGTCGATTTACCGCTTAGATCCGATTTCCTCCTGCCACCGAGCAACCAGCCTATCGCGCTCCGCGGCCCACTCAGTCGGGTCGTAGCCTTCGATGAGCTTGACATCGTCGAGGCCGAAGGAACCCTCCTTGAGCTCAACACCTGCAAGGACAGGGATTCTGTTGTAGACGTCGTTGTGATAGCGCTGGAAGGCGGGAGTCAACACGAAATCCACCCAGGCTTGCGCTGCGGCCAGGTTCTTGGCGCCCTTGATGATCGAGATACCTCCAACCTCAAAGGGCACACCTTCTGACGCGAAATTGAGAAGTACAGGCAGACCCTTCTGCTGCTGCACCTGGATGTCGTGGGCGAACGAGATCCCTATTGCGAACTCACCCGCCGCGGCCATCTTGCCGGGGGCGCTGCCGGACGAGGTGTACTGGGCCACGTTCTTATCAAACTCCGCGTACCACTCAAAGGCAGCATCTTCGCCCATCAGTTGAGCTAGTCCACTCAACACCGTATATGAGGTGCCCGAGGCTGCCGGGCTGGCGATGACTATTTCGCCTTTGTAGACCGGATCGAGCAGTTCTGCCCAGGATGACGGGCAGGGTGCGCCGATTTCTTCAAGCCGCTCCGGGCTGCATGCGATTCCCATTACGCCGTAATACAAACCTGTCCAGCCACCGTCCGGATCCTTGACCGGACCATCGGGAAGGCTATTCCAGCCCGTGCCTTTGTAAGGCTCCGTGAGGCCATCCGCGGTCAGGTTCACGTGTGCCAGGTTGGTATTGCCAAACAGCACGTCGGCCTGGGGGTTCTCCTTCTCGGCCCGAATCCGCTCCAACGACTCGCCGCTGCTCATTTCCAGGCATGTCACCGTGACACCGTACTGAGCTTTGAAGGTCTCGAACAGCACTCCGTACTGGGGTGGGTCAAACAGACATGAGTACAGGAATAGTTCGCCGCCGATCGGGGTAGGTTCGACCACGACTTCGACCTCTCGAGTGACCTCGACCTGGACCTCACTCTCAACTACAACCGTCTGAACGATCGGCGTTGGCGACGCGCAGGCAGCCGCAACTAAGCCCCCTGCGACCAACAAGCCAACTGATATCCATACTGACTTCATCGAGTTCTCCTCCTTAGAAGAATAAAGGGTCTATATACTGAGTTTCAAAGACAACCGATTGGGTGCGATCCACCTCCCTTCGTTGCTCTCAGAATTTTGCTTTAAAGCGGTCTGAGTTCGGACCATGGTAGCGCTTGGAGACCCCTCACGCGAGCGATCAGAGGTTAGTACGCGGAGTCAATCCTTGCAGGAACACGATGCTTTTTTCAATCCCCTCCCGCGAGCTCATCAGCAGGTCTTCATGTTCGATGCTGAGTACGCCATCATAATCCATAATGCGCAAGGTGCTAAGGAAGTTTCGCCAGAATATCTCGCCGTGGCCGAATCCAAGCGTCACATACTCCCAGGTCCGTACCCCGGCCTTAGTCATGGGTCGTATGTCGAGCGTGCCGTTAAGCGCCATTTCATGCGGGTCGAGGCGAGTGTCTTTGGCGTGCACATGGAACACCGCTCCGTGACCGAGCATGCGTACGACCAGATTCGGATCCATGCCCTGGTAGAACAGGTGGCTCGGGTCCAGGTTCGCGCCAATCACATCCACACCGCCAATCTCGCGCAACCTTTGAAGCGACCGCGTGTTATAGGCTGCCTGACCCGGATGCATCTCGATTGCAACCCGAACGCCAAGTCCGCGCGCTTTCTCCGCGGCTTCCATCCAGAACGGCGCGATCACCTCTTCCCACTGCCTCTCCACGAGTTCGACGTATTCAGGCTGCCAGATGCAGGTCACCCAATTTGGATAGCTCCCGCCCTCGAGGTCACCCGGGCAGCCGCTCATCGTAACGATGGTGTCTAGCTCGAGCCGATTAGCGGCTTCCAGAGTCTTGTTGAATACTTCCTTCGACGTGGCCCCCCGTTCACGATCCGGATCCAGCAAATTCCCGTTGCAGTTCAATGCACTAAGGGTGAGCCCGCGCGCGTGGATTGCACCTAGAAACTTCTCCCGAGCCTGCTTGTCGCTCAAGAGCGCATCGAGATCGCAGTGGGGCGAGGAGGAAAAGTTTCCCGTCCCAATCTCCACCGCTTCGATCCCCTGCGACACGCACCAATCCAGCGCGTCTTCGAAACCCAGGTCGGCGAGCGAATCCGTGAACAGTCCGATCTTCATAATGTTGTGTCTCCAACCGGCTGCATCCCGAATAGCGGCTTCCCTCTAAGAGGGTCAAACTCATGAGGCGGAATTTGGCGCAACCCGACCACGCCTTCCTGATAGACCGGATCGTCTACCCGCAGCGGAAGCGGCACGCGGCGTCCTAACATCCCTGAAGAGTAGGTAGCCAGCGCGGCTTGCAGGGTGCGGGCTCCGTCTTCCGCGGTGGCCACCGGATCTCGATCGTCTCTCACCGCCTCGAAGAAATCCAGATGCAATGCATCAAACGTATCGTCGATGACTTCTTGGCCCCGCCTCGGTCGGTAGACTTTTTTGCCGGTCTCGTTCACCAGCGTCAGGTCTTCGAAAGTTGAGAAGGGTCCGGTCTTGAAATCCTCGTAGAAGGCGAGGATCCTGCCGCTTGAGCCGGTAACTTCCAAACCCCCCGGGCCCTCGCTCCAGCTCAAATTTATCGACACGTAGCCTTCCGGGAAGTATAAGTGCGCCAGCACAAAATCCTCGACCTGATCGTTTGGCAGCCCCAAGTTGTCGACGACCGCGCTTACGCCGGCGATCTGGTCCCCCATCAGGTACTCCGCCAGGTAGAAGACATGGATCATATCCATGAGCACTCCGCCGCCGGCTTCGTCCAGATCATGCCGCCAGCGCGGTCGGTATTCATCATTACCCGGGGCGTCGGGGACACCCAAGAAGTTAGTGGCGATATGTCGCAGCGCACCGACTTCACCTTGGTCGACCAGCTCCCGAACAAGCCGATACTCCGGAAAGAACAGGTAGTTATGCACCACTCCAAATTTTCGTCCGAGGCTTCGCGCCCGCTCGATCATTTTGGCAGCCTCTAAGGGACTAGTTGCTAATGGCTTCTCGGAGAGAACATCGAGGCCACGCTCAAATGCATCTTCGACGATAGCTCCGCGTACCGACGGGGGGACGGCAACCAGCACGTAATCCAGCTCACAGGCATCCGCCATCGCAGAAAACGAGCTGAAGGCTTGGGATTCGGGCAGCTCGGCGACCGCGCGCCCGGCCGCGACTCGCGCATCAACCGGATCGGCCACGGCCACGACGCGTGCGCCATCCAGTCGGTTGACCGCAGGAATATGTCGCTCGACCGTCACATTGCCGCAGCCGACGACCCCCAGCCTCAGTCCAGTCTCGCTCACGGCGTAATTTCTTTGATGGCGACCGGCCGATTCTCCTCATAAGACTTTCGGGCGGCCAAGCCTATCACGACCGGTGCGCGACCATCCGCGCCGGTCACTTCAGGGAGAGTGTCGTTTTGAACGCTGTCCACAAAGGAGCGCATCTCCCGCAAGTACGATTCGGTGTAGCGCTCGAGGAAGAAATAGAGCGGCAGCGGCTTTTGAACTCCATCCGCATTGCTATAGGAGTGCCGGTCTGGAGTTTCATTCTCTGTGGAAATCATTCCCTCCGAGCCAAAGAGCTCCACGCGCTGGTCGTATCCATAGACCGCTTTGCGGCTATTGTCGATCGTGCCGATCACGCCGTTTTCGAAGCGCAGCGTGATGATCGCGGTATCCAGATCTCCGACTTCCCCAATCTTGGGATCGATCATGACTGCGCCGATCACGTAGATCTCCTCTACTTCGCTTCCCGTGATGTAGCGCGCCATGTCAAAGTCGTGAATGGTCATGTCCAGGAAGATGCCACCTGATGCCTTGACGTACTCTAGCGGAGGCGGTTCGGGGTCTCGACTCGTGATCCGGAGAATCTGGGGCTCGCCGATCTTGCCCTCGGTAGCCATCTCGCGCACTTTTCGGAAGTTCGGGTCGAAGCGACGGTTAAAGCCCACTTGGAGCTTGACTCCCGCGGCCTCGACGGCTTCCAGTGCATCATCGATACGACTCAGCTCGAAGTCCAGCGGTTTCTCGCAGAAGATGTGCTTGCCCGCGACGGCGGCCTCCGTGATGATCTGCGCATGTGTATCGGTCGCAGAGCAGATCGCGACCGCCTGAAGATCTGCGTGCTCGAGCAATTGGGCATAATGCTCAACCGCCGTCTCTACATTCAAATCAGCGGCCAAGGATTCTGCTGCTTCAAGATCGATGTCGGCGACGGCCGCTAACCGAGCGTTTGGGATCCGATTCGCCAAATTCTCGGCGTGGAGACGACCGATCCTGCCTGCCCCGATCAGACCGATGTTGAGTGTCAAGTTATTCCTCCATTATGTGCGCTTGTGGACTGGCTATCTTTTATGAACTAGATTCCGAGCCGGCGAAGATAGTCCCGATTTCTGGTAGCAGATTCTTTGGGCGTGCCGGTGCCCGGGAAGAGATCCTGCTCCACCACAATCCAGCCATCGTAGCCTGTAGCTCGCAAGGCATTCAACGCTGCTGAAAAGTCGACCCCACCCATTCCCAGTTCGCTGAAAACCCCCCTCCGGACGGTCTCTAAGTAGTCCCAATCTTCTTGTTCGGAGCGGGCCGCTACGGCTGGATCGAAGTCCTTGAAGTGAACATGCCAGATTCGGTCGCCAAAGGTTCGGATGGCCTCGGCCGGGTCCCCACCACCGAACATGAAGTGGCCAGTATCTAAGCATAAACCCAGCAGGTCCGGATCGGAACGGCTAAGCAGTTCTCCGACTTCTGACGGCGTCTCCACGTAGCCGCCGCCATGGTGGTGGAACGTGGTCCGCAGACCGGTTTCATCCAACACGGACCGCGCGATGAGATTGGCCCCTCCAACGAGGTCATCCCACTGGTGTTGTTGCAGGCCGTGCTCAGGGCGGATCCGTCCCGCGTTCTGGGTTCGGACTGCGACCGTGGCGTTGTCATCAGAAAGGATGATGAGCGGTTGGTCCCCTTCGACGGCAGCCAGCAAATGTGCTGCTCTCAGCGCCCTCGCGAGGCCGTCGTCGTGGGAGGCCGGATCCCACAGCGGGGCTTGAACGAAGGCCCCGACCAGCGAGAGCTCCCGGGCCGTAAGTTCGTCTGCGAGGAGTTCAGGCTCGGTCGGCAGAAACCCCCAATCTCCTAACTCGGTTCCTTCATAGCCCGTTTCTTGGATCTCGTCTAGGACCCTCTCATACTCCAGCCCGCCGCGATCATTCTCAAACTCTATGGCTCCCCAAGAAACCGGCGCATTCGCGATTCGCATCGGGAAGGCTAGACTAGAACTTGCGACTCCAATCCTTGGGCCAGCGCTCGATGACGACCTTCTCCTGAGTAAAGAACTCCACAGCGTCTCGCCCTTGGCCATGGAGCACCCCGAAGAAACTATCTCGCCATCCACTGAATGGGAAGAACGCCATGGGAGCCGCCACGCCGATGTTGATCCCGATGTTGCCTGCTTCGGCTTCGTACCGAAACTTGCGTGCGGCCGCGCCGCTGCTGGTGAACAAACTGGCCATGTTGCCGTAATCACCGGTATTTACCAGTTCAATAGCGTCTTCGATCGTATCGACGTGCATCAGTCCAAGGACAGGGCCGAAGATCTCGGTCTTGAAGATCTCGCCGCCCCCGGGCACCCCTTCCAGAACAGTGGGCCCGATGAAGTTGCCGTTCTCGTAGCCATCGATCTTTGGATCCCGGCCGTCGACCAGGATCTTGGCACCTTCGGATTCGCCGTCCTGGATCAGGCTCTGAATGCGCGCCTTGCTCTCCGGCGTGATCACCGGGCCCATGTCGACCCCCTCGTCCAGGCCAGAGCCAACCACCCGCTGGCTGGCCGCCTCGGCGATGGCTTCGGTGAAGCTGTCGCTGGCCTGGCCCACGGTGACAGCTAGAGATGCAGCGAGGCAGCGCTGGCCAGCATTGCCGAAGGCGCTGTCGGCCACGATTCGAGTCGACATCTCCATGTCGGCGTCGGCCAGCACGATGATCGGATTTTTTGCCCCGCCTTGGACTTGAGCTCGCTTCCCATTCGCAGCTGCCTGAGCATATACATGCTTGGCAACCGGTGTGGAACCCACAAAACTGATGGCCCGGATCGTCGGATGGTCTAATATCGCCTCCACCGTGTCTTTGGACCCGTTGACCATGTTCACAACCCCCTTGGGAAAGCCCACCTCCTCAAGGAGTTCAAAGACCTTGACCATGGTCAGCGGAACCTTCTCAGAAGGCTTCACGACATAGGTGTTTCCACAGGCCAGGGCGTAGGGCATGAACCAGAATGGGATCATTCCCGGGAAGTTGAATGGGCAGATCGCGGCGGCCACGCCAATGGGTTGACGGATCATGATTTCGTCGATGCCGCGCGCAATGTCCTCCGAGTTGTAGCCCTGCATCAGGATTGGAATGCCACAGGCCACCTCCACGTTTTCGATCGCCCTGCGCATCTCGCCCCTGGATTCGCCGAGCGTCTTGCCATTCTCAAGGGTGATCGTGCGTGACAGCTCCTCGAAGTTCTTGTCTAGCAGATACTTGAGTTTGAATAGATATTGGACCCGATCTACGGCTGGAGTTCGACGCCAATCCGCAAAGGCGCTTACCGCGGCCTGCGCAGCCTGGTCGACCTCGGCGGGCGTAGAAAGCGGAACCTGGCCGAGTGTTTCCCCTGTGGCCGGATTTGTGACGTCCACGTGCTCCTTCGCAGAGGAAGTCTGCCAAACCCCATCCACGTAGTTCCGTATCTTCTCCATCAAACTACCTCCGGGAACGGCCGCTCTTCGAGCGGGCCCTCTCTATTATCACCCACCTGGATGAATGTCAGGGATCCGAAACCATGGAAAGACACAGATACGGAAGGCTGTCTTAGTCGTCGGTCCGGACTCGATTGATGCGTTTCTTCGCGCGCCGAATCTGATAGGTCACATAATCGAGATCCTGGCCCGATCCGCGGCCGTAGTACTGCCATTGGGGAAAGTTAAAGTCGGAGGTCACCGAGCGGGGTAATAACAATACCGCCTGAAGGAAGGCTTCCAAATCCGGAACATTATAAATGTTCACATCGTAGCCCCACCGATCCATCTGCTCGAAGAGCTCCCGCAGGTCGGGTTTCTCCCAACTTATAGAAAACCGGTTGATGCCCCAGCCAACCAGCATCTCCAGAGTCTCGTGAGCTCGCTCTGGCGTGGCCAGCATGAGCGGTCGTAAGAAATCGATTGGGGCCTGAAGAATCGACTTCGGGTGCGCGGTCGACAGGCGCCGGAACCCCTGCTCTTTGAGGTCCTCGACATTGGCATTGAACCATAGATCCTCATCACGAAACTTAAGCTTCTCAACCAGCTCGAGGGCCATATCCAAGATAAGGTCACCCGCCTTCAGATCTAACTTGATTGCCCGACCGTGTTTCTTGATCTTCTTGAGGGCCGACTTAAGCGTGGGCCATCGTTCATCCGCAAGCATTGGGGCATTGGCAAAAGAATCGTGCCGCAGGATGACCTCGACGCCCTCCGGGTCCCGCTGCACATCGACTTCCGCCCAGCGCACATCCGAGGAGAGGAACTGCCGCATATTAGGGTCGTCATTCACGCCGTGCCAGGCAAGCTGCACATGCGACGGCAGCGCGTTCTCGTGCGGGATCAGCTCTGCCAGGCGGTAGTGCTTGCCGCGAACCGTCCCTCGAGGGACACGCCTTGACTGGTAGATCGTGCTCGCGTGCAGCAGCAGCATCCCGCTGTCTGGATCGGCTTTGGCCAGGGCCTTGAGATTGTCTGGTTCGTTGTCAATGAATGCAAAAACATGATAACCCTGCTCCTGGAAGTGTCTGAGGCCAGCCACCTTGACCTCCGGGACTCCGTCCTCCCACTCACCCTTGTTCATAAAGAGCAGATCGTCGTCAAAATGTACTCGATAGGGCTTCCCGATCTTATTGAGTGATCGCAGCGTGTCCCCGCGCAGCGCTTCTGGCCGCCCGGTCACCAAGCCAACGTAAGTGTTGGGCTGGAGCTGGAACCAACGGACCATTTCGAACACACCCTCAAACGGTCTCTGCATTCCTTGGATGGCTTCGGGACTCCAGCGATTCTCATGGTACCAGGCCAGTATCTTCTTCCGAGCCCGCTTTGATAGCTTCTGCTCCTCCAACAACAGCTCTACATCGTTCTCATGCACATCAATGTCTTCGAGCCTAAGCCTTTCAAAGTAGCTTGTTGAATGCTCTCGGTCATAGGCCCAAAGCAGCTGGAGAATCAGATACCGCATATCGATGATGGCCCCATCGACATCCGTGAGCAGGAGCAGCTTCTCACCGGGGAATTCGGTTTGAGTTTTCCCGTAACAAGTCGAGAGGGACTGCATCCAGGAAGTCGCCATCAGGGCACCTTCTCACATTCGAGCAGCTCAGACGGGGCCGGGTCTAGTCTCACCTTATCTTGTAACCCCTCCACCCGATAAGATACGCGCTCCGGGATCCACCTAAGCAGCTTGGGTCACGGAACCAGTAGCTCAGAGCGGATCCGTAGCGTGCGAATATCCCAGTCCCACCAAATGGCGTATTCCACCACTTGCTCACCAGGCCCAACTTCTAACGTTCTTGGGAATGAGGGGGAAGGCCCGCTTTGACGGATAACCGTGTAGCCGGCTATTAGCGGAAGGAAGGGTTCACTTTGGTCGAATTTGAGGAAGGGTGCGTAATGGACCGCTAGCTCATGTTCAGGGCTTGCAACTTCAGCGACCGGCGGGGAAGTCAGAAGTGGATCGTCGGCTGTGAGCATGAGCGGAGGCTCTCAGAAGAGTTCCTTGCGGGCACAATAGAAACATTCTCTTCCGTCTCCAAGCCGTTCGGGCTCCAGAGAGCACTCGCTTTCAACGGCGGGATGATATCGCAGGCTATCCATTGGGTCAAGCCCTTGGACTTCTCCGGACCTGAATTCAAAATAGCAGACGCGACGGTGGTGCGATCCATAGGCAGGTTATCCCATTCCGCCAGCAACTGGCCTGCGCCGGTACTACCTTCTCAGTCGTCTAGAGCACCCCAACAAGCTGTTCCTTACACGGATTCTTTCCGATTGGCGCGGCCGGCCAAGCTGCGTCCGACGGGCCTCTCCGGGCCGATAACGTGCAAGGCGATTTCGTCAGGGCCTCCGAGCGCGGGACGCCCCCAGATAGGGATCTGCCACAGCCGGATGAGGAGACAAGAATCGATGCGAGGATGTAAACGGGGCCGGAGGGATCTTCACACAGGTTTGATTAGTTCCAAAGCAACGACCGCTCGGTCTCCGGGTCGAAGAACTGCACCTTTTCGGTGTCAAATTTCAACGAGGCATGTTCACCCATTCTCGTGCCGTGTGCCGGGTCGGCCAGCGCACGGATGGCCAAGTCTCCGATGCGGGCATCCACCAGATCATCCCGGCCCAGGGGCTCGACCGTGAAAACTTCACCATGGATGCCGCCCTCGGCGATGCTCACATTCTCGGGGCGGATGCCCATAATGACCTTGCCGTTGATTGCAGCCTTCTCGCCGCGTTCGGTCGGCACGACAAGGTCGAGCCCTTCGGCCCGAGCATGATAGTCACCATCTTCGCGAGTGACCTCTACCTCCAGGAAGTTCATGGGTGGATTGCCTACAAAACCGGCGACAAACCGCGTTCGCGGCTGATCATATATTTCATTGGGTACGGCATAGGCTTGAAGCTTGCCGTCCTTCATGACCGCAATTCGGTCGGCCATCGTCATCGCCTCCACCTGGTCGTGGGTAACGTAAATGGAGGTGATCCCTAAATCCATTTGCAGACGTTTGATTTCGCCGCGCATTGACAGGCGCAGGCGGGCGTCCAAATTAGAAAGCGGCTCGTCAAACAAAAGCAATTGAGGTTCCTTAATCAGGGAACGCCCCAACGCCACCCGCTGCTGCTGGCCGCCGGAGAGATTGGCCGGCTTACGCTCCATGAGGTTGCCGATACCCATCATGTCGGCCACCTTCTGCGCCCGTTCCTTCATCTCCGCCTTCGGCCTCTTCTGCAGCCTCAGCGGATAGCTGATATTCTGATAGACGTTCATGTGAGGGTAAAGCGCGTAGCTCTGGAAAACCATCCCAATGTTGCGATCTTTGGGCGGTAGGAGGTTGACAACCTGGTCGTCGAAATGGATCGTGCCCTCGGTCGGCTTGTATATGCCAGCCACCATCAGCAGCGTCGTCGTCTTCCCACAGCCTGACGGTCCAAGGAAGGCCACGAACTCACCGTCGCCGATTTCTAGACTGATGCTGTCGGCGCCCACGACTTTCCCCCAATGTTTGGTAAGGTTTATAAGTTCAACTTTCATCGTCCGGCCATTAGATGCACCATATTTCGCATTGCCCAAAGTCTACAATACACGCGATGCGGAATAGGAATCACGTCCCCCCTTTCGCCCCTCCGGCGTAGATGGTCAGTAAGAGATCCTGGGTGAAGACGAAGAATATGGCCACCGGGATGAGCTGGAATAACCCTACCGCTGTGACCGCCCCCCACTGGACCATTACCGTGTCGCCTTGAAAATTCTGCAAATAGACCGATAGTGTAGCCTGTTGCCCGGCGCCGATGGTAAAGGTCTTGGGAATGAGCCAGGCATTCCAGCCGGAGATGAAAGCAAAAATGGCAAGCGCCGCGATGCCGGGCTTAATGGTGGGCAGGATGATCTGCCACCAGACCCGCAGACGGGAGGCACCATCAATCAGGGCTGCCCGTTCCATGTCCCAGGAGACATTGTCGAAGAAGCCTTTCATGAGCCAGATACCGAATGGCAGCTCGAAGCCAATCATGACCAGGCCCACGCCCAGAAGGTTGTTGTAGAGACTGAGAGCGCGCAACACGAAGAAGATGCCAATCAGCAGAGTTACACCAGGGAAGGCATGGAGAATCAGTGTCAGCGAGAGAAACGGTTTGCGTCCGGAAAAACTCAAGCGTGAAAGAGCGTAACCAGCCAGCGACGATACCAGGACCACAAAGAAGGTCATGAACATGGCGATCAGAAACGTATTGAAGGTTACCTTCCAGATACTCGGATACCCGCGCCCGAAGGGAGGCTCCCGGAGAAAGCTCCAGTTCTCCAGAGTTAGACCTCCTACCGGCACCAGCCCCTCCGTGCGGACCGCGAACGAGTTGATCACCAACCAGAGAAAACCCACAAAGATGGGCACGACCGAAATGACCAAGAGCACGTAGGGCGCAAGCACCCCTATTTTCTGCCTGAGGGTCATCTCTCCATCGCTCTAGGTCGATCAAAGCACATCAATTTTGGGTTCCTGCACAAGCTCACTGAACCGAAACACTCGCATGTAGATCACGGCTGCAGCCACGCCGATGATGACCAGAATCACGGCCCAGGCGGATCCGTAGCCCCACAGATTATTGCCGGAGACGCTGGAAAAGGCCCGATGATAGGCCTGCAGCGACCACACCTCGGTGGTGAACAGCCCCGGTCCGCCGTCGGTGAGGAGCAGGATCTGCTCGAACGAGGTAAGCAGTGAAAGGGTCTGGTAAGTGATTACGAACAATATCGGCCACCGGATCATGGGCAAGGTAACGTGGCGGATGGTCTGCAGAGTCGAGGCGCCGTCTACCTTGGAGGCTCTCAGGTAGTCCTTTGGGATGGCCTCAATAGCTGAGCTAAAGATCACCATGCCAAAGGAGGCGCCGATCATCCCATTGGCCAGGATGACAAAGGCCCATGGCGAAGCTTGGATCAGATCGCCCCCTCCCGGCCCCAGCCCCAGAGGCACAAGTAGTTGATTGAGTATGCCGTGGGGAGCCCGCGAGCCGATTCGGGTCCACATCAAAATATAGATGACCGCAGGGGTGAGGCGGGGCAATAACCAGAGCAAGCGGAAGACGAAAGCGGCGCGGCGCTCGATGAGACTGGTGAGCAGGGCAATTATGAGGGCGCTGCCGAAGTTGAACAGAATCAGCGTGGTTACCACATAGAAGGCTGTGTTCCCCAGGATTTTAGTGAAGAACCTGTTGCCAAAGATCCTGGCATAGTTTGCCAGGCTCCAATTCGCCGGGAGCCACCACTCGAGCGAGGTGATATTCGCTGAACTTAGGTTGGATAGGCTGAGGATAAAGAGAATAATGACGGGAATGATGAAGAATAACAGGACCAACCCCGCGGCCGGAGCCAGGAACCCATAGGCCTCCAGCTTGTTGCGCAGGCGTCGGAGGGGGATAGATATATCCCTCGCCTGAGCGAGAGGCGAGAGGGGGTCTGACCCCCCTCTCGCCAAGCGATCATCATCCACCCCGGATGATGATCTCGTCGCCTAGCTCGTTCTGAAGTTGCTCCACAGCCAGGTCGACGGCCTCCTGAGCGGTCAGGTCGCCAGACTGCACCGCGGCCAGAGACTCATAGGTGATAGTCGACCACGTGCCCCAATTGGGATTGTTGGGCAGGAAAGTCGTGTAATCCAGCATGTAGAGCACGTCGGCGAGAAAGACATCACTCGTATACGGCTCGTAGTTGGCTTGCGACTTGAGGATACCCAGGTGCGTGCTGTTGATGGCGTGCCTGGTGTTGGCCTCGTCCGTGGTGGCCTTGGCGATCAGAGCCAGAGCCAGGTCGGGATTCTCAGTCTGGGAACTGATCAAGTAGGCCAAGGGGTGGGACAGCGTGTTGGGAGAACCTCCACGAGTGGCGGCCGGATACAGTCCATAGCCCCAATTTTCAAACTGGTAGGCCTGGCCGCCCTTGTCCGCGGTCCACTGGCTGGCCCACTCGGCCCACTGCCATGAACCCCCGGCCCAGAACACGACCTTGCTGCCCGAGACACTGGGGTGGTAGCTGCCGCCCCAGTCTCCGGTCAGGAAACTGTGGGCGCCGTTGCCGGTCAGCCCGCGTTCGAAGAACTCGTAGTACTTCAGACCAGCCTCGGTGTCGAAGACCAGCTTGCCGGTGTCGGCGTCAATCGTCTCTCCACCATAAGCATAGTACAGGGTGACGAAGTCAGTACCGTTTTTGGGTCGCATCCAGAAGCCCATGCCCGGCTCCACGACGCCGGCTGCAACGGCCGCTTCGGCCGTATCCAACATGTCGTCCAGGGTGAAGTTTCCGGCCAGGATCTCGTCGGCCAGCCCCTCAACACGGGCCTCGTCCCAGCCCGGCACCTGCACCAGCAGCGTCTTGTCCCAATAAATCGGTCGGGCCTCGGTGTCCTGGGGAACGCCCCAGAGCTGGCCCTTGAAGGTAACCGAGTCCCACAGACCGTCAATCACATTATCAAACTCTGGGTAGTCTCCGAGCATGTCGCTCAGCGGGATAATGCGGCCAGCGGTCGCCTCCGTGCCGATGAACTCATGTCCCGTCAGCAGGATGTCGGGCGCCTGATCGTCCTCGTAGGCCAGCGCAAACTCCTGCATGATGTCACCAAAATCTGTGTTGTCTTGTATGGTCTTGAGCACGACCCGGCGGCTGTCACCGGCGGCTTCTAGGTCGGCGTTGACGTCCGCTACCCCGAACAGCAGGTTATTGCAGCGCCAATCCTCTGTGGGCGGTTTCGCCCGGCAGCGCGCGACGAGCGTGACCAACTCCCCGCCGACGGGCACTTCCACCTCAACCTCACGGGTGACCTCGACATCAGTCTTGACCTCCCTAGTGACCTCCACCTCAACCTCGACCGGTTCTGCCTGGCAAGCCACGGCGACAAGGCCTGCAAACATGAAAAGCCCGGCGAGGGCCAAACCTTTTCTCTTGGACCACATAGTCTTTTCTCCTCCTAGACGAATCCGGTAGTTTTTCATTCGGTACGCGAGCTTAGCAATTTTGGCTTAAGGGTCGATACACCACCTCCTATCGAGACTGGCCGAATCTCGGATTCAAACGCGAGGGATCACACAGAGCGAGCGCGCGGGATCTTTGCGACCCGGCTCTGTAAACTGAACGTTAGATCAAGTTTGTCGCTGGGTATCCTGTGAGGAGCGGCAGCCCAGTCCAGCATCCCTGAGAGCTTCTTTTGCGTCTCGGGAGCAGACAAACCCATATGGAGGCTACCTACCTTGTGGCGAACTTGGTTTCTCGGGTCCGGGCCTGATGAATGCTGCCGCAATATTTACCCGGCATCGCACCCTCAAGAGAGCTAAAACTCGTAATCGCTATATGATTATAACAAGTATTCGGCGGCCTCTTGTGAAGCCCCGAACTTCAGCCTGGCTCCCCATGAATGAGCAGCCAGTGTGGATGGCTTCTCTCTTCCTCGCCTCTTTTGATTGAACATGCGCTCGGTCGGGAAGGGCTCCCCAGTGTGCAGCGCACCGGCTAGGGGTCAGAGGTAGTTGCGCTCCTTGTCCACGCCCGAACGGTATTCTTCAAGCGCCTCCTGTACCTTTTCCGTCTCCGACACCTCCGCCACCGGCACGTCCCACCATGACTCGTAGCCAGGAACCCGCTTTTCGGGATCGGTCTCAACGACAATGACCACGGTTTGCTCTTCCCGCTTGGCCTTCGACAATGACTCGACGAGAGCCGGAAGATTCTCAGCCTCGAAAACAACAGCTCCCAGGCTGCGGGCGTTGGCCGCAAAATCCACCGGAAGCTTTTCGCCATCCAGTTGGCCGGTACCTGGATTCCGGTAGCGGTATCGCGTTCCAAATCCCGCGCTGCCGACCGACTGTGACAATCCACCGATGCTCGAGTGACCGTGGTTGTTGATCAAGACGATCGTGAGTTTGAAATGTTCCTGGATGGAGGTCACGATCTCAGAGTTCATCATCAGGTAGGACCCGTCCCCCAGCATCACGTAGACCTCACGCTCCGGAGCGGCCATTTTGATCCCCAGCCCGCCGGCGATCTCGTAGCCCATACAGGAGTACCCGTATTCGAGGTGGTAGCCCTTAGAATCGCGCGTTCGCCATAGCTTGTGCAGGTCGCCCGGCAGGCTGCCGGCCGCGCACATCACCACATCCGTCGGTTCGGAGGCCGCGTTGACCGCGCCGATGACCTCCCCCTGGCTGATCGGCGGTCCGTGCTCCAAATTGTAGATCCGGTCCACCTCGGCCTCCCACTCCACGTTGAATTCTTGTATGCGGTCTTTGTAGCCGGATTCGGTGGTGTGGCCTTCCAGCGCATGCTCCAGCTCCTCCAGAGCCGCGCGCGCATCCGCCACCAGCGCCAGGCCGGAATGCTTATGGGCGTCGAAGTCGGCGATGTTGATGTTGATGAAGCGCACCTCGGGATTCTGAAAGGCGGTCTTTGAGGCGGTGGTGAAATCGCTGTAGCGAGTTCCGATGCCAATGACCAGATCGGCCTCACGCGCGATGATATTGGCTCCCGGTGTACCGGTGACGCCGATGGCGCCCAACGCGAACGGATGATCGTAGGGCAGAGAGCCCTTGCCGGCCTGGGTCTCGCCTACCGGGATGCCGGTATCTTCGGCGAAGCTGGCCAGCGCTTCCGTCGCCTCGCTGTAGATCACGCCCCCTCCAGAGATGATCAAAGGCGAGTTGGCCCCGCGAATCATCTCCACCGCGCGGGCCACAAGTTCTCGCGCCGGCGCAGGACGTGCGATGGTCCAGACCCGTTTTTCGAACAGGGCTTCCGGGTAGTCGTACGCCTCCGCCTGCACATCCTGTGGCAGTGAGAGCGTCACGGCCCCCGTATCGGCTTGAGACGTCAGCACCCGCATGGCTTCCGGCAACGCGGTGATGATTTGTTCGGGGCGGTTGATCCGATCCCAATACCGTGAAATCGGCTTGAAGCAATCGTTGACGGAGACGTCCTGGGAACCGCCCCATTCCAGCTGCTGCAGTACGGGCGCTACATTTCTGCGGGCGAAGATGTCTCCTGGCAGCAGCAGGACCGGCAGACGATTGACAGTCGCGCCGGCGGCGGCGGTGACCATGTTGGTTGCCCCGGGTCCAATGGAGCTCGTGCACGCGAAGGCTCGCAACCGGTTGCTCATCTTGGCGAAGCCGGCCGCAGTGTGCACCATGGCCTGTTCGTTTCGCGCCAGGTAATACCGGAAATCAGGTTGTTCCTGAAGGGCCTGCCCGATGCCCGCCACGTTTCCGTGACCGAAGATTCCGAAGCAGCCGGCGAAAAAGGGCTGGCGGTCCCCATCCCGCTCGACATGCTGGATTGTTAAGAATCGAATGATCGCTTGCGCCATCGTCAGGCGGACGGTATTCATCTGCATTCTCCTCCTAGGTCGCCTACTAAAAGGGCGGGATTGGTTTTCAGAATCCCCCCCGTTCCTCGATGAAATCCAAGGCTTCCTTCTCATAGGGCATGAAATTGGCGCACCCGTGGCGGGTCACGACGATGGCGCCGCAGGCATTGCCCATCCTCGCCGCCCGATACCAATCCCAACCCTTGAGCCGCCCGTAGATCAACCCGCTTGCGAACGCATCGCCGGCCCCCAGCACGTTGTAGACCTCGACCGAGAATCCCGGAGCGAAGATGACCTCGCCATCTTGAAGGTATACCGAGGAGCCTTTGCTGCCCTGCTTGACAACCAGGGCTTCGAGGCCCCGCTCGAGCAAGGAGTGCAGGGCGGTGTCCAGATCTCCTCTTATCTCGGGAGCGGTGACTTGTGAATGGGTAATCGTGAGCTGCTCGGCGCTCTCCAGCACGGCGGCCTTGATTTCCTCCTCCGTTCCGACAGCAATGTCTACCAGGGGCAGGACCGACCGGACCATCAGCCCGAAAGCTCGCACGTCCCCCCATTGATCGGCTCGCAGGTCTAAATCCATGATGACGCGTACGCCGGCAGATTTAGCTAGCTCCACCGCGAATAGAGTGGCGCTACGACTGGGTTCCTGGCTCAGGTTGGTGCCTGCAAACTCAAATGCCCTGCACTCCGCGATGGGAGCGGCCTTCACATCATCGATCGTGAGCTGAATATCCGCCGCGTTGTCACGATAATAGACCAGCGGAATCAGATCCGGCCTTTCAATCCCCAGCAAAACCGCGCCGGTCCGGGCCAGAGGTTTGCGAGTGATGAAGGCGGTATCGACGTGCTCTTCATTCAAGAAGGCCAGGACAAAATCACCGACCGGATCATCGCCAACCCCACTGATCAGAGCCACATTCAGCCCAAGGCGTCGAGCGCCGACCGCGATGTTGGTCGGTGACCCCCCCACATAGGCTGCGAAGCTTTTGATTTTCTCAAAGGGTACTCCGATGTCCTGCGCGTAGAGATCAATGGAGGCACGACCCATTGTGATGAGATCGTACTCATTTGCCATGGACGGTCAGGGGCAAGCGTCAGATGCGAGGAGGCGTGCCTGCCGAGCGTGAAGGCTTATCGAGGGGCGCCTCACGCGCCGTTCCGCCGGATATCCGGGTTGGGCAGCATGAAGTCACGCACCAATGCCACCAGATCGTGATACGAGCTGATAAACCCTCGCAGCGTTCGAACCGTCGGACCGAAGGCGTCAAATTCATCGATCGTCAGTCCGTCCTCGTCGTAGGCACGGCGGAAATCAGGAAAATGCCCGTACAGCTCGTCGATGGTCTCCTCATCGACCTGCCTGGCCATGCGCTCCTTGACTTCCACATCCGAAGCATTGAACCACTTCTGCCATTGGTAAGGGATGGTCAGGATGATGTCGCCGCCGATGAGCTCCGACCAGTGCAGATGGTGCCGATAAGCGGCTCCTAGCAGGCGAGCCCGATACCCACGCTGCTGAAATATGCCGTAGGCCTTCTTTATGGCGGCCACCCCCGCCCAATGCAGGGAGGCGGGGTTCACAATAATTCCATCGCGCTTGGCCAGCACATGCATCCAATCGTCAAGCCGGCCGATCATGATGGTGCATACCGGCGACATGTCTTCTATGGACTCCCCATCGGCCGCGCGCCGGTCCAAGCCTCTCTCCACCGCCTCCGCAACCGCAAGCGATTGCGGCACGCTGAAGCACACGGTCGCGTTGATGTTCACCCCATTGCGTGTGGCCTCCTCGATGGCGGCGATTCCTGCCTTGGTTGCAGGGATCTTGACCTGCATATTGGGAGCCAGGGAGTCGAAGTGGATCGCCTGCTTTGTGATGGCCTCGGCGTTGCGATAGAACGCGGGATGGGTCTGAATCGATATGCGGCCCTTCTTCCCATTCTCCCGGTCATAGACCGGCTTTAACAGTTCGGCGCCTCTGACTGCCACTTCCTCGATGAGCTTCCAGGCCAACTGGTCTTCAGACCATTCCGGATTCTCGGCAATCATCTCTTGAATCCGATCCCGCCACAGGTCTATCTCCTTGTCGAGAACCTGCATAACGATCGTGGGGTTTGTCGTGGCGCCAACCGCGCCGTGCTCGATTGCGTAGGTCAGCTCCTCGAAAGATGCGGAGTCGTTCCAGAAATCGGTCGGGGTTGTGGAGATCGTTTCATGGAGCGGGCTTTTGTATCCGGCATTCATGTTCATTTTCCTCAGCGGTACAGATTCCGACCTTCATGCTCACAAGCCTGGGCAGCACTCAGCAACCGGGCGGATAGGCGAGCGCAACCTACATGTCCAGAGTCACCATCGGCAGTCGCGGGTCTTTTTCCACCCAACTCTGCTTAATCCATGCGTGCTCAGGATCATCGGCGCTCGCCAAGGATTGCGCGCTGCCAGCCAGGAAATTAAGGTAGTAGGTATTGTAGCCATGCGCGGAGACCACCGGATGGTACCCCTCCGGCACGAGCACGAGATCGTCTTGCTGCGCAATTACGAGTTCATTCAAGCTCCGATCCGCGGTGTACACGCGCTGTAAAGCGTAGCCCTCCGGCCGGTCCAGTTTGTAGAAGTAAGTTTCCTCGAGATCGGCCTCGATCAGCTCCCCCGATTCGGATTCGCGGTGCACATCGTGCTTGTGCGGTGGATACGAACTCCAGTTGCCAGAGGGTGTATAGACTTCCACCGCTACCAGTCGATGGCAGTCGAATCCGGGCGGGATCATGTCGTTGATCTGTCGGGTGGCATTGCCGCCTCCACGAATCTCCACGTGCACCTCTTCGGGAGATACAAGCTTGGCCGGGTGATCTTCGTCCGTCTCGCACCACCCGTATCCGAGGTCAAGCCCCTCGCCGATGGCCTCAATTCGCACCTCGGTACGCCGGGGAAGGTAGAGCGTATAAGGCATTCCAGCAAAAACATTGGGGCGCCGACCGATCGGTCCCCAGGCCCCGCGCGAGGTATCCGCGGAGCAGGTCCCACCCAGCACGACAATGCCGAACTCGTTCTCCCCGGTTTCGAACTCCCATAGCTCGCCGGACCCCATCTTGCGAGCTCCGAAATTGAGGAGCTCCCAGCCGGCCTGCTTAGGCGTGACTTTCGTGTATTCTCCTGAACCGGCCGCTGGCCGAATCAGGAGCTTGGATATAGCGTTCATTTCGAGCTGGTTATCATTGAGCATCAAATGGATGCTATTCGATGACTGTTGCAAGGTCAAGCATATGCTCGGGCAGCCATTCCTCCCCAGGCGGGCCCAGTGTTAAAGAACCCCCGCGACCAAGTTTAAGGTTGAAATCGTTGACTCGGCCAAGCGCACCGTGCTACATTATAGCCAGCGCGATCCAACTGGAACCTTCGACCAAGACGAGAGTGGAAGCAAGGATTCGTGGGCGAAAGCCCTAGAACAAGTTGGAGGGCGGAAAGACGAAACCGGTGCAGGGCCGGTTTTGTTCGTTAAAACGGAAGGCTCGCTAGGCAGATAAAACAAAATTGAACTCGTCCCCCACCTCGACCTGGGAGAGGAAGTCAGGCGTAGTCTCCAAGACATATTGGGCCGGCCTGGGTGAGGCATAGTAGGGTCGCCACGGTTTGGCGAGCTGAGCACTGGTCACGCGACCCATGCTATCGATCCAAATAGCGGCGATGGGAAAGATCACGAAGAGCATATGGATCGAGCTTTGGAGTACGCTCTCATCGGGATGAACCAGGACCAGAGCCTCGCCCGGTTTGAGCTCGCGGCGGAATTGAAGGCCCCAGAAGCGGCACCAGCGGCTGCTGCACCAGCGCGCCCGCTGGAACATGATTTCTCCTGTACTGCGCCGTACGATGTCCATGTGCTTCATTGTTGGCGTTCGCGGACTGGATTATAGACATTTTTGCACTGCCCCTGCATCTCATCCCAGGTCATGCTCCATACACATGTAATGAATCGTTTGTGAGTGGACTAGCTTTGCGGCCCAGAGCCGAAGCAATCCGAGGATTCTAGCGTGCCTTTTACTTACGCCTCGCGGCGATCTCCCGTGTTCGCACAACGCGGGCTCGTGGCCGCGTCTCAGCCACTAGCGGCTCAAGCGGGCATTGACATCCTGGCACTGGGGGGAAACGCAGCCGACGCGGCAGTAGCGACCGCGGCCGCCCTCAATGTCACCGAACCCAGCTCGACTGGCATCGGGGGAGATTGTTTCGCCCTCTATTACGATGCAGAATCGCGTGAGATCACCGCCCTCAATGGCTCCGGCCGCGCTCCTTCTGCACTCACGCTCGACCTCCTGGAGGCACAGGGCCTTGAGGAGTCCCTCCCTCCGTACCACGCCCTCACCGTGACGGTCCCAGGCGCGTGCGCAGGGTGGAGCGACCTGCTGGAGCGCCATGGCCGATTGGACCTCCGAATCGCTCTGGCGCCGGCGATCAACCTGGCAGAAGAGGGATTCCCGGTTTCTCCCTTAACTGCCTATTCCTGGCAGCGAGGCGCGGAGCGGCAGCTCAAGAACGCTCCTGGCGGAGAGGAGCTGACGATCAACGGACGCGGGCCCAAGCCGGGCGAGATTTTCCGCAATCCAGGTTTGGCTCGAACGTTCCGCGCCGTGGGAGGAGCAGGCGCACAGGCCTTCTACCAGGGCGAGATTGCCATGGCGATTGCCCGCGCCGTGCGCGACGCGGGAGGAGTCTTGTCCGAGAGCGACCTGGCAGATCATCGCAGCACCTGGGATGAGGCGATTTCCGTGACTTACCGGGGTCTGCGGATCTGGGAGGCTCCGCCCAATGGACAGGGTCTCGTGGCCCTCCTGGCATTGAAGATATTGGAAGGTTTCGATCTAGAATCGCTGGAAGCGCTCAGCCCCTCCAGACTGCATCTGGTGCTGGAGGCGCTTCGCGTCGCGTTTGCGGATGGGAATTGGTTTATTGCCGACCCTGCATTCGTCCCGATTCCCCTGGAAGTGCTTCTATCGGAGGGCTACGCCGAGAGGCGACGCACACTGATCGATCGGAAACGCGCGACGCTATCGCAGCCGGTGGGAATCCCATCGCCCGCCTCCGACACGGTCTATCTAAGCGTCATCGATGGGGAGGGAAACGCCTGCTCGTTCATCAACAGCAATTACATGGGATTCGGCACGGGGATCGTGCCAAAGGGATGGGGATTTTCTCTGCAGAATCGAGGGCACGGCTTCAGCCTGGATAGGGAACATCCAAACGCGCTTTCGCCCGGCAAGCGTCCTTACCACACCATCATTCCGGGTATGGTGACCCGTGAAGACGGCTCACTGTATGCAAGTTTTGGGGTGATGGGTGGCTTTATGCAGCCGCAGGGACACGTTCAAGTGCTTACCGGATTGATCGATGACGGCCTCGATCCCCAGGCCGCGCTGGATCGTCCGCGGATCAATCTCACCGAGGCCCGTCCGGGCAGTCCAGTGGCAGTGGAAGAAGGCATTCCGGATAAGACTGTACGGCGATTGGCGCAGATGGGTCACGAGGTCGACGTGGTAACGGGTCAAATGCGGGCGATATTCGGCCGCGGCCAAGTCATCTTGCGAGACATGGATACGGGCGTACTTTGCGGAGGGAGCGATCCCCGAGCCGATGGCTGCGCCGTCCCCCTGGCCTAGTCGATCCTCCTCCCGCGGCGGCCGACGTGGTATTATCAGCGTTAATTATGGCTAAGAATCAAAAGAAGAAGAAAAAGAAGAACACGGCCCCGAGCTCGGGAGGCCAGGACCGCAGCATGCGCACTCAGCGCATCGTCTTTACGGTGTTTGCGTTGCTGATTGTCATCTCAACCATCGTTACTCTCTTCGCCCAGGGATTTTAGACCCCGGATTCAGGATACAGCGTCTAGATATACATCACAACAGGGGCTGCCGCCTGTGTTGTGATTGATGCGCGTGTTCCGGCTGAAACCTCTGCACCTTCGTGAAACGGATGCCACTTTGATTCAGGCGAGAAGGCAGCCCAGGGACCTTCATCGCTGCATTGAACGGGTACCAGACTCGCTTTCTTGCGAACTGCGGGCGCAAGAACCCTCCACGCAGTGATGCTCCTGAGTTTATGTCAAATCCTGCCGATCAAAGGGCGTCAAAGGGCGAAATCTTTCGCTGCGGCCTGCAGCTTGCAACCTCCGTAAGGTATCCGTAAGGTCGCTCCATATGCACTACGTGCTAATCTGGAGCCGATCCTTATTTAGCCCTATGAGAGCGATCTCATGGGAAATCCCCGGGGAAAGGTGGTGAATACGCATGTTGTACGCACCGAAAGAGAAAGGTCAGGGATTGGTTGAATACGCCTTGATCCTAGTGTTGGTCGCTGTTGTGGTGATCGTTATCCTGGCCCTGCTCGGACCCGCGATCGGCAACGTATTCAGCAACATCGTGAGCAACATCTAAGCCAAGTCAGTACTAGCACAACCAACAAACAAGCCCGGTCTCAGAGACCGGGCTTGTCCTTTCTTGGCGCAAGCTAGAAACGAGGAAATCTGCGCAAGACCTCGGCGGGAGTGCCGGAACCCTTCGCCTTGGAGTGATCGGAGGCAGTACCCTGAAAAATGTAAATGGGGGTCCTCACCTTCGTATGGTCCAGGGAGATGTGAGCTTGTCCGGTGAGGGTTCGATCACTATCGATGGCACAGGAAGTCACAACGCCAATTGGCTCGCCGTTTCCGTTTGCGACCAGGTCACCGTAATGCGCCATCCGGACCCGTTGTTCTTCAAAGCGGAAGCGCACAACCTCCTGGGTCCGCACTTTCTCTTGCCGTAGGAAGGCGGATCTTCCGATGAACCACGGCTTATAAGTCTTGACATATGCCGCGAATCCCGCGTCCCCCACTCCGAGATTCATCTCACCGGCCAGCTCCTGACCATATAATGGCAGACCGGCCTCCGTACGCAGCGAATCGCGCGCGCCCAATCCGGCGGGCTTGAGACCCATCGGCTCGCCTACCTCGGTCAGTCGCTTCCAGAGTTCGATGCTTTTCTCTGGATGCACAAAGAGCTCATAGGCCACCCGTTCCCCCGTGTACCCGGTGCGACTGACGACCAGATCGAAGCCTCCAAATTCGCCCTCCATGAGCCCCGCCCAGGGAAGCGCCTCGAGCTTGGCTTGGTCTTCAAGTGAACATCCCAGCGCGATCAAGATGGCTCGGCTCGAGGGGCCCTGCAGGGCCAGATCCACCCGCATCGTGTCGCCTTCCGCCGGATCGCGCAAATTCCTAAGGAGACAACCGCGACCGTAGACCTCCGCCCAGGGCCGATCGGGATCGATCCGGAAATCGCCGTTAAGCACGCCGTGCAGCCAGGCCAAAAGCTTATCGTCGTTTGCGGCGTTGACGACCACCAGGTAGGCCGCTTCTCTCCGGCGGTACACCATGGCGTCGTCGAGCACGTTCCCCTCCGCATCGAGAAACTGAGTGTAAAGCGATTGGCCAATGCCCAGTGAGGCTACATCGTTGGCCACCACGCTATCCAGAAAGGCAACTGCCTGCTCGCCCTCGATCTGATAGACGCCCATGTGACTCACATCAAACAGCCCCGCTGTTGTGCGAGTGGCGGTGTGCTCCTCCAGGACGGAACCGTACCAAACAGGCAATTCCCAACCTGCGAAGGGAATCAGTTTCCCTCCTTGGGATCGATGGATCTCAAAGAGTGCCGTTCGCCTGAGCGGCTCACCCTCCATCGGATCGAACTCAAAAACAGGTAGCGGGGCGGCCTCAGTATCTTCAGCTCCGAGGAACCAGGGTTTGTCACTCCCGTCTGCCTCGGCCTGGGCTCCAGGGAGGCTTGAGCCGCCGGGCTCCAGGCGCACCACGATAGGTCCAGGTGGCTTTCGGTGAAGATCCTCCGTATCGAACTCCACATACCCGTCCGAGAGGGCCCGAAGCCAGGCCACCGCCTGCGGAGCCTGTGCCGAATCCAGGCTCAGCCGCCAGCTACCCGCACCACGACTCACCACAACCTCTAAAATGCCGTCTGCACCCTTCAGGTGGGCGCGAATGGATTTCCCCATGGCGAGTTCTGAGGGCCGCATGTCGGTGAGATAGCGGATGAGCTCATCAGCGGCCGAACCCTCCAGAGTGATCGTACTGAAGGGTTCCGGCGGGGCAGGATCATCAGAGTAGTAAAAGTGTGGATAGCCATGGCTCGCCGGCTCGAAATCGATGCCCAGCCCCGCGGCCAGATCTCTGACTTCGGCCTGCACTTGCGTTAGCACCTCAAAGTCGACCTTCGCCCGCTGTTGCGGACGCCGCCGACCGGCCATTTGATAAGGTCGACAAGCATTCAGAACCCGTGCGATGAGCTTGCCCAGACGCTCGCTTTCGTCTTCTCCAAAGCCCCGCTGCGTCAGCCAGACTGTGCCCAGTCGGATGCCAGAGGGCCGCGCGGCGCCTTTGTCGCCAGGAATCGTGTTGCGATTGACAACGATGCCTGCCAGATCCAATATGCGGGCCGCCATGTCGCCGGAAAGGGTGGTCCCATCCGGTCCGGTGATGGGGGAGCAGTCTACGTTGGTGAGATGCGTATTGGTGCCGCCAAAGGGGATTCTTAGGCCCGCCCGCTCGAGCGAACGGTTGAGCGCAAGGCAATTGGCGAGAACCGCCTCCTGCAACTGTCGAAACTGATCAGATGCCGCCAGCCTGAAGCCTACCGCCTGAGCGGCGATGGTGTTCATGTGCGGCCCGCCCTGCTCTCCCGGGAACACGGCTCGATCCAGTCGTCTCGAGAGTTGCTTCGAGTGTGTGAGGATCACGCCTCCTCGCGGTCCGCAGAGTGACTTGTGCGTGGTGAAGGTTACAACGTCCGCGATACCCACCGGTGAGGGCAGAACGCCTGCCGCGATAGGGCCGGCAATATGAGCAATATCGGCCAGCAGGTAAGCACCCACGGCGTCTGCGATTTCCTTGAATTTGTGCCACTCGGGAGCCCACGAGTAGGAGGAGTAGCCCGCGATGATGATCTTCGGCGCATGCTCTCGGGCCAGAGCCGCCACCGCGTCGTAATCGACTCGCTCCGTCTCCGGGTCTACGCCGTAACTTATGGGGCGATAGAGCTTGCCGGATCGATTGGCGATCGAACCATGCGTAAGATGGCCCCCCTGCATGAGATCCATGCCCATGAGCGTATCTCCAGGCTCAATCAGAGCGTGGTAAACGGCGCTGTTGGCCGGGGCACCTGAGAGCGGCTGGACGTTGACATACAGGTCGGCCGGCTTTAGCTCATTGGCCGCGAAGAGCTCCGCACAACGGCGTCGCGCGAGCGCTTCCACCGTGTCGGCGTATTCCACTCCCTTGTAATACCGGGGATCCGAATAGCGTCGGTAGTGGGCGAGCCGAGCACCATAGTCAAGGATCTCATCCTCCGGCATGTTAAGCGTGCTCGGGTGCGGGTACCCTTCGGCATAGATGTTGTTGAACGCGCTCGCCAGAGCCTCCCGCACGGCTATGGGGGCAGTACTCTCAGAGGGGATGAGGATCAATCGCCGGTATTGACGCTCGGCTTCGATTTGCGTAAGTTCATGAACTTCTGGATCGAGGTCGTCCAGGCTCCCGCGGAAGAGGAAGTCGTTCATTCACGCCTCAATTTCGATGAAGCGATTGTAACCCGCGATGCTGGTGATCGTGCTAAAGGCCGGGCGTCCCCCCGCCCTCGAAGACCCAGAGGTCGAAAAGGGAGTCCAAGTCGCAGTCACAAGTATCTTCTGCGGTTGCCTGGAAGTCTTCCGCACTGGCGATCCTGTAGCGGTTCCGCTCCAGGTACGTTTGGAGAAATTCGAAGAATAGATCGTCGCCGAGCTCCGCGCGCAATGCGTCGAAGAACAGCGCGCCTTTGCGGTAGACAAAGAGTGCATAGTCGACCGTCGAGTCGTAGTCGTCGACCGCAAGGCCAATTGGCAGCTCAGGATTTGGATGGCTGCGCAGCTGATCGCGGAAGAAGGTCAGCATACCGGTCGCGAAGCCTCGTCGGCTGACTTGCTCATGATACAGAATCTCGGTATAGGTGGCGGCAGCCTCATCGAGCCAGGGTTCCTCGAGTTGATCTCCACCAATCAACCCATAAAACCACTGATGTCCGACTTCATGCACGGTGGGATCGATCACACTGGGGCCGCCCAGGGTCCCGACCGTCACCAGCCCCGGATATTCGATCCCGCCGAACGCCCCCGGCACATCTACCAGGTCGAGCTCCGTATATGGATAGGGACCGATCAAGTCGACCAGTAACTCGAGCTGCGTGGCGGCCGCCTCGACCATGACCCCCAGATCCTCTTCATGCTCAGCCAGTGCCCAGCCCGCCACTGTCACTCCACCGACTTCCACTGCCTGGGTGATGAAGGGACCCAGTGCAAAGGCGAAATCGCGGGTAGGGCCGCTTACGTAGGTGAGAGCCAGCGTGCCATCCTCGAGCGGCTCACGATCGACCTCCACTCCGGTGGCCACGAGCGTCTGATCAGAGGGCGCCGCGATTCGGACCTGGTAGAGCGATACATCAGAGACGGTCGTATCTCCTCCGATAGGAGCTGTGCGAGCATCCCATTCGCCCTCTATTAGACGCGGAACCAACGGGTAAAACGTGGGGGCAAAAAGCACCCCTTCCGTAATCCCAAATCGGCTCATATTTCCGCGCCCTATCGGCCCGGAGGTTGTGATGCGGAAGGGTATGGTCAGATCCAGCGTCTCTCCGGGTCCGAGAGGTTCCGGTAATTCGTAACGCTGCGCCAATCCCCCCAATTCCACGCCTGCAAGCACAAGCTTGCCATCGATCAGGGCGGGCCCGGCGCGGACCTCTGCTCGATACTGTGGGTCGTTGGGCCAAAGCATGAGGACAATATCGGATAGCGGCTCATCATGGGGATTCGTGAATTTAATACGCGACAGGCCATCGATCGTGCCGCGCGCTTGCCCGGCATCGAACTCCACTCGTACGTCTATCCAATAGCGCGTGGCCTCAGGGAACAAGCGCGCATCGTCCGCAAAATCGGGCAGCATGGCTTCCACCTGCAGGTCGCGCGGCGATGTTGCAGGTGTGGCTGCGAGCGTGGGAAGCGGTGTCGGCGTGAATCGGGGTGTGACGGTGGGCTCGGGTGTGGCCGTGGGAGTCGGCGTGCTCTCCTGCTCCTGCGCTCGGCAGGCGGCCAGGAACACGAACGCAAGCACGTACAAGTGGCGCACCATGGCTGAAAAACGACCCGGCGCCCTTCCGGACGCCGAATGTGGGCGGAACAGGACTCGAACCTGCGACCTCTCCTGTGTAGGTGATTCTATACGGTCCTCCATAGTATCCATGGCCTGCAAATAGTTGCACAGTTTCTATAAACCCGCATGAAATTGGGGGCTGATCATCCAGGCTCGTCGCATCTGGCTCGACCTGGAATTAGCCAGGAAGCCGCCTCAATGCCTGGAATACATTGTTGTTCATGAGGTGCACAAGCGGATCAGCGGATGCTAGCCCAACCCTGATCTTCGCGTTTTAGCAGCTCAGCCGGGGCAGAGACCAAGATGCCCCGGAGCTCCACCACCCAACGTGTGGGAGATCTGCAACGATAAATCTCTCACCTGGTGAGTACCGCAGACAAGAGATTCCCGCTTCCCCTTGTGCGGATCAGTTTCTAGCTTCCGACCTTTTCGCTTTCTTTCAGAATGTAGGCAATCTCCTCCTGAGCATGATCAGGTAATGGATTGGGCTGATACGAATCCAAAATAGCTACAGTCTGCTCGCGTACTCGCTCGATCATCCTCTTGCCGCCCCGTTCTTTCCATTGGTCGTGACGCAGGCGTGTGAACAACATCGGTTCCCACAGGTTGCGGAAAAACTTCAGGGTATGATCGGTTGTCAGGTGATCTTGGCCAGGGCCAACTTGATGGATGACATCCATCGCCATTGAGTCATTGTCAAAAGATATCCCATCCATGAACTGGCGCAATTCGCGAATGATCTCGGTGCTCATGACCATCATCTCTGGAGAAAAGGTCATCCCCTGCTCCAAATAACCGACATCATGGGTCAAGTTATTGCCTGCCAACAGGGCTACGAAGATGCTGAAGGTTGCCTCTGCAGCTGCCTGCTCATCCGGCGCACAGCTATCTGAATCCCCAGCATATCCCCAGGTCGGCATCCCATAGAATCGCCCCATTTCCGCCACAGCGACACGGGCAAGCTGAAATTCTGGTCCGCCAAATACGCTCCCCATCGTCTTCATATCCAAGTGGTGCATACCACATCCGTATACGATGGGTGCACCAGGGTGCTTGAGTTGATGAATAACAAGGGCCGAGAGAATTTCGGCGTTTGCTTGAGCGAGCGCTCCGGCAAGTGTGACCGGCGCGGTGCCTCCTTGAACCGGGGCTGGGGAGTTAACAATTGGCAGACCGCTCTCAGCCATGTAGAGTAATTTGCCGAGCATGGTTTCTGAGTGCCGGAGCGGGGATGATGGCTCTGTATAGAGCAGCAGGTTGGGGCTCCTGCGCAAGGAATCCATGCTCTCTGTCGTGGCGCATGCCATCGCCACAATGGCTTCACAGTCAGCACGGTCGTCGCATACAAATACCATCGGCTTATCGGTGTGTTGCAGCATCAGCGCCGCTTGATGCCGATAAGCGTTGCTCTTCCCCAGATCGACGGGGAGCATCATGGACATCGTGAAAGTCATTTCCGGCAGAGCATCCACCAGATGGATAGCGTCCTTTATGTCGGCAACCGCTGGGCGGTGACGTTCGCCTGTGCGCGGATCTTGATAGTTGAAGCAATCAGATCCAGTGCCAAAACTGACTTTCCGTCCTTCAAGATCCACGATGACCTCGTCGCCACCCCTGCGACATAGAGCTATTCGCTCCGGCACTTGTTTCAAGGCCCACTCGACTAACCCCGGGGTGAAGTAGACAAGGTTTTCGTCCGCAATGATGGTATCTGCCTCCCTCAGCAATTGGAGCGCTTCATCGTGGAAGACTCGCACACCGGTGCGGCGAAGGATTTCAAGAGAGGCTCTATGAATAAACTCACATTGTTCCTCGCTAAGCATTTGGAAACGCGGTCGGGCAACTTCATGTCTCATGACTGACCTCCAATCAAAATTGTGTGGCACAACCTCCGGCGGTTTGCGCTCGGAGTAAAGGGTTGATAATGGACCTGGGCTTGGCACGCAATGACAAGGCAGAAGTCAGGCGATGTCCATTTCAATGCTTGTCAGTGAACAAGGAATCTGTACACGACAAGAACTGATAGCGTAACGGACGGTCGTTCTGCCTTTCCTTCGATTAGTTCAGCAAAGCTTTGACGAGTCGGACTGCAGCGCTAGCATCAGCTCCGAAGCCGTCGGCTCCGATTTGATCTGCGAATTCCTGGGTGATGGGTGCACCACCGACGATGACCTTAACTTTATCGCGTAGGCCGATATCTTCGAGGGCCTCAATTACATCCTGCATATGCGGCATCGTGGTGGTCAGCAAGGCCGACATACCGATGATATCAGCGTCGTGCTCGCGTGCAGCATTGGCAAATTCATCCGGTGGTACATCATTGCCAAGATCGGTGACTTCGAAGCCCGCTCCCTCAAGCATCATTGCCACCAAGTTTTTGCCGATTTCGTGAAGGTCACCGCGCACCGTGCCAATGACCACCCTGGCAGTTGACTCCACGCCACTTTCAATCAGATGTGGCTTGAGGAGTTTCAGCCCACTCTGCATCGTTCGGGCCGCAACCAGCATCTCAGGGACATAGAACTCGCCACGTTCAAAGCGATCGCCGACATCGGTCATCGCTGCGATCAATCCCTGATTAAGGATTTCCTCTGGAGCTAGACCGTCGTTCAAGCCAGACTCTACGCTGGCCAGCAGGGCATCGGTGTCTCCTTTCAGAATTGCATCGTAGGCCGTTTGAATATGGTTCATCAATAACCTCCTTAATTGGGTGCTCAGTTAGGTTTGTGGCTCTCAAACAGTTATCCCTCACACTGCTCGCTCGATTTGCCTTCCCAGTCAAACGGGAATTTCGCGCAAAAATCCGCCACCTTCTCCCGGACGCTTTGTAAGGTGGCGCTGTCTTCGGGTTTATCCAGAATGGCGCCGATGAGACGGGCTGTCTCCTCCATCTCCGCCTGGCGGAAGCCACGGGTCGTCATTCCTGCAGTGCCCAGCCTCAGCCCGCTGGTCGTGTTTGGTGATCGCGAATCGAAGGGGACAAGGTTTTTATTGGTGACAATCCCTGCTTTTTCAAGCGCCTCTTGAGCTTGCTTGCCTGTAATGTCCCGAGACCGAAGGTCAACTAGCACGATGTGGCAATCGGTGCCCGATGTGACGATTTGATACCCGCGGTCTTGAAGAGCTGACGACAGCGTCTTCGCATTCGCGACCGTTTGGTGGGCATATTTGCTAAAAGACTCCGTCATCGCCAGGCGGAATGTCATCGCCTTGCCTGCGATCAGCTCGGTGTGCATCGTTCCCTGGGTGCCGGGAAAGACGGCCGAATCGATCGCTTTACCGTATTTGGACCGGGCTAGTATGGTCCCGCCCGGGCAGCCCCTTAAGGTTTTGTACGTGGTGAAAGTTACGAAATCACAGTGAGGAACAGGGGACGGATAAGCCCCTCCGGCGATTAGCCCAGCGTAATGCGATACATCAGCGAGAAGATAGGCTCCTACCTCTTCGGCGATCTGTTGAAACTTGGCGAAATCGATAACTCGCGGATAGGCGCTGGCGCCGCAGATGATCATCTGCGGCTGGATCTGCTGGGCGAGCTCTCGAACCTGATCATAGTCAATTAGCCCAGTTGAGGGATCCACACCGTAGGTGGAGGACGAGTAAAACCTTCCACTGGCGGTTGCAGAATGACCATGGCTTAAATGCCCGCCTTGCGACAGGTTCATGCTCAAAAGACGGTCGCCAGGCTGAAGAACGGCGAAATAGACCGCCATATTGGCATTAACGCCTGAGTGTGGCTGAACGTTGGCATATTCTGCGTCAAAGAGCTGCTTCGCGCGCTCACGGGCCAGGTTCTCGACGATATCTAGATATTTGGTGCCGCCATGATAGCGGTGGCCTGGATATCCCTCACAGCGGCGATAGGTGAATACGCTGTTCTGCGATTCTAAGACAGCCCGACTGGGGACATTTAATGAGGCGACGAGATCTATGCTGGAGGCTAATCGCTCACTCTCCATTGCGGCCGCCTCTGCCAGATCGGGATCAAATGCGGTGAGGTCTGAGGTCATTTTTCTGTGCTCCAATCGGGTTCCTTTCCGTTCAATCGACATTGCGCAACGCCATATGAAGATCGATCTCTCTCTCCAGCAAACGTGTCCTCAAAGGAGAGCTTCAATTCTGCGCGATTTATGCTTACCGGGTTGGAGAGCTGCGTGAATCGTCAAGGTTCGGTCTGCTTATGTTCAGCTTGGCCTCCCTGCCCCTCTCAAGAGATCGTTGGATCAATTGGATGGCGCCACAAATCGATTCCATGGCCCTTTCGAAAATCAAGTTTTCGTCGCGCATTCGCAATTCTTAAGGTACGAAAAAGTCGCCCTTAAAGCTGGATGATCTGCAGTTCTTCCCCCATAACAATCTCTCCATCAAAGACACTGCCGATTTCATCGATAGCGCTCTCCCTGTGACCCGGCTCTAATAATCTGGGGTGGGTATGCACAATGATGAGTTTCTTGACCCCGGCCTCCTTTGCCAGAGTGGCGACTTCCAAAGTTCCACTGAGAACGAGAGGGTAAGGACGTCTTCTAACCTGCTCTTGTAGATCCCAACAAGAAATCACAAGCACGTCGGCGCCGGAAACCAATTCACTGACTGATGGACATGGACGTGTGTCACCGCCGAACACGACACTGCCACTCTCACTATCGAAGCGATAGGCCAGTGAAGCCAGCTCTGGCTCCTGGTGCCTGGCTCGCGCGGCCGTTACTCGCCAGTCATTCGTCTCCAAGATCAGGCCTGGTCCGATATCGAGGGCCTCAACCGCCGGCGGGCCTCGCCGGGAATAGTCGTCCTGCCTGGTGGACCATTCCGCCAAGCGTGCCTTCCAATCAATTGAGAACGCACCCTGCGGTCCGATCAGGAGATCTGTGATCTGCTCAGTGTATGCCGGTCCCCACACTTGCAGCAGCTGTTCACTGCGTTCCAGGTGACACCAACGCGTCAGCAAAAAGCAAGCATAGTCTGCGTTGTGGTCAAAGTGGTGATGCGTGAAGAAGAGCTGATCGATTTGTGTGGGGGACAGACCGATTTTAACCATCTTCTGGGTGGCTGAGGGCCCGCAGTCGATCATCAGGAAATCATCCTCAAGCTGAAGGACAAAACAGCTTCCGAAGCCTCTGCTGGTGGGTATTGGACCACCAGCTCCCACGAGATACAGTTTCACCTGGCCAGCTCCTGTGCCCATGAAGCAAAGAGGAAAAACTCTGAGCGAGGCGCGCTTATCCCACAGGCGGGCCGAAGATCGCCTCGACCCGGTGTGCGACATCTTGGCATAGAAATTGAGGACGAGATGCAGGTAAATTCCAATGGCTGGTTCACATAAACTCCTCCCCCAGCGCCAGACTCACCTCTTCAAGCAAGACCTCGCTATGGATCAGTTTGGCCAGGGCTTCAATATCGGAAGAAGTCTCGCGGTCGTGCTCCAGGAACGCCACACAGCGGCGGAGGGAGGCGTAGGCCGCGGCGGTTCCGCGCCCCTGGCGTTGGGGGCCATCCGGGCGGAGATCAATTCCCTGGGTAGCGCTGAGCAATTCGATGGCGATGATGTGGCGCACATTGTCAACGATCTCCAGGGTATGTCGAGCTGCGTTGGCGCCCATGCTGACATGGTCCTCCTGGTTGCCGCTGGAGGGGATGGAGTCGACGCTATCCGGGTGAGCCAGCGTCTTGTTGTCGGAGACCAGAGCGGCGGCGGTATATTGGGGCATCATTAAGCCGCTGTCCAAACCGCTGGATTTCACCAGCATCGACGGCAGGCCATCGCTCAACTCAGGGGTGGTCAGCCGGAAGACCCGTCGCTCGGCGATGGAGCCAAGCGCGGTAATCGCAATGCCCAGGAAATCGAGCCACATTGCCGGGCCCTGGCCATGGAAGTTGCCGCCTGAAATGGCGCGTGCGCCCTCCCCCTCCAGGTTGAGGAAAATCAACGGGTTATCGCTGGAAGCATTAATGGCGCAGGTGAAACGCTCTCGCAGGAAGGCCAGGATGTCTCGAACGGGGCCGATCACTTGCGGTATACAACGCAGGCTATAGGCGTCTTGGACACGTTCGGGACTCGAGTCGATCAGCAGGCTGCCGTCAACAAGGCGCATGATGTTGGCCGCAGTATGCACCTGACCTGGTTGGGAATTGGCTTCGTGAAGTGCAGGGTGAAAGGATGAGGATTGCGCAAGAAGGGCCTCCAGGCTCAGGGCGGCGGCGATCTCGGCATGACGCACCAGCTTCTCGGCGTCATGCACCGCCAGTGCTCCAGCAGCGGACATCATATTGGTGCCGTTGGTGAGGGCCAAGCCCTCTTTGACCTCCAGGATAAGGCGATCGATCCCGGCCTGCACCATGGCCTCCGCGCCACTGAGCAGCTCGCCGCGATACCACGCTTGGCCACTGTAACCGCCGTCACCTTCCTCGAGGTCGCGGGTCATCACCACCGCGATGTGGGCCATAGGTGTCAGGTCACCGCTGGCGCCTACCGAACCCTTGGCGGGCACATAGGGGGTCACTTCCCTGTCGAGCATTGTAAGCAGGGTTTCGGCGATGACGGGCCTGGCACCGGAATTGCCCCGCGCCAGTGTGTTGGCCCGAATAAGCATCATCGCCCGCACCATCTCGGCTGACAATGGCGGACCCACACCGGACACGCAGGTCAAGATTAGGTTGCGCGATAGTTTACGCGCCTGATCATCATCGATGCGAGTGGTGGCCAGCCGGCCGAAGCCGGTGTTGACGCCGTAAATCACCGCTCCCTTGTGGTGAATGGACTCATCGATCCACAACTGGCTGGCCCGCATACGCTCCCGCACCGTTTCCTCTAGCGGCGCAACCCTCGCCCCCCCGCGGGCAACGGCAACCACATCTTCGAGTTTGAGTGACTCTCCATTCAGATGAATCATGCACATTCCCCCTTTCCGGTTGAAACCTAAACCCGAGGCAAGGCAGGCTGCATCCCGGCGAAACCGGCAGCGCCTTTATGTATGGGGTTTATTGTAGGGAGACCCCCCGATGTCCACCATGTCATGAGAAATTATCTAATCGACTTGACAAAGGACAAAGTATCCTCAATAATTGTATACAAGAATCCAAGTACTATATACTGCATATTGTAGCCGTATTTGCCCTTCAGTTCAATTGTGCCACCCGTTTTTGAAGGCTGCGCGGTAGCATCTCACCGTTGTCAGATCAAGACAGGGTATGTCACCACAGCTCATTGGTTTTTTTGCCTATCGGCATACCACCTGGTCTGCATAGAAATTGTTCGTATTGCTTCCACTATTTATTCATAAAGGGCCGACGCCATGCCAAGCAAGGGGTTACAAAAAGTCAGACGCAGATTGATCAGTGAAGATGTTCTATACACCCTTCGGATTGCCATTCTGGAGGGGGTGTTCGAAACCGGGGAACATCTGGTCGAAACTGAGATTGCAGAGCAGCTGGGAACGAGCCGAGTCCCCATAAGGAATGCGTTCAAAGAACTCGCTCTGGAGAAGCTGATTGAACTCCACCCCTTTAAGGGAGCTCTCGTCGCCTCATTCACCGCATCGGATATTCATGAAATCTATGTGCTGAGGAGCCTGCTCGAGGGTCACGCAGCCCGTCTGGTCGCAGAACAAGCCACACCTGATGAGTTAGCCCATTTGCAGGAATTACATGATGAAATCGAGACCCTCATCGAAGAGGATGATTTGGAACCCATTCTGCAGAGAGATTTCGCATTTCACCGCGAGCTGTGCTCCGTGTCCAGGAACGGACGCTTGCTCGAGATCTGGGACACGCTCGCCTCGCAAGTTCGGCTGGTCATGACCCTGGCGGACCAGATCCTTTTGGAGCCCCGCTTCATTCTGGAAGTGCATAGACCAGTAATCGAAGCCTTGATCAACAGAGACGCAAGCGGCGCAGAAGAAGCAATGGTGCTTCATCTGCGCAAAACCGCAGAATTGTTGGCGCAGGGGTTGCAGGATAGGGAGACTGGCAATCGAGATGAGGGAACCAGGGTATGGACAAGCAGCGACAAACAAGAAAACTCTCTGTCAAGCCCACGAGAGCATTCCAGCAATGGGGGCATAAGTGCATAACAGTAGTGTCCTAACAAACCTCTGCGAGGCCCGCTTCTCCATAAGAAATGAATGTTGAAAACTCGCCCGGAGAGAGCTAATTCTTGGTTTGCAGGCACACGACCTGCAGTCAGGGATGGGGTGTGTTTTAGAGAGGGGATGAGCTAACGAGTCGCTACATCGCGACCCGCCTGATTCAGGCGCTGGTCACTGCGGTAGGCGTGATCTTCATCGTCTTTTTCATGCTTCGACTGACGGGCGACCCGGCTGCAGCCATGTTGCCCAAAGAGGCACCAGATGAAGCGCGCGCAAAACTGCGGCAGCAACTGGGGCTAGATCGACCCCTTCTCATACAAATGGCAGATTATCTCGCCGATGCCGTCCGGGGCGACTTCGGGCTCTCGTATCGTTATCGTCTACCGGTTACCACCTTGCTGTTGGAACGACTACCGGCCACGGTGGAGTTAGCGCTCGCCGGAATGGCTTTGGCCGTCATAGTCGGTGTTCCGATCGGGGTCCTTGGTGCTGCACATCCGGGATCGATTTGGGGAGGGCTTTCGAGCGCCATTGGAATAGCGGGACTTTCAATACCGCCTTTTTGGGCTGGCCTGATTCTTATCCTCCTGTTCAGCGTAAGACTGGGCATCTTTCCCGTTGCCGGCCGCGGGGAGCCAGGTTCATTGGTGCTGCCGGCGATCACCATGAGCCTCACCAGCGTGGGACAGATCACACGCATCACACGGGCTACCATGCTCGAAGTACTGCGCCAAGACTATTTGCTGGTAGCCAGGGCAAAAGGGCTGAGACCGCGCATCGTGAACTTTCGTCATGCGCTGCGAAACGCCGCCATCCCCATCGTGACTCTGATCGGTATTTTTTTAGGTTACATGCTGGGCGGCTCGATTATCGTCGAAACTGTGTTCTCGTGGCCCGGTGTCGGGTGGTTGACATTCCAGGCAATTCAATCACGCGATTTCATTCTGGTCCAAGCAGTAACCCTCTTCACTTCGTGGGTTGTGCTCCTGCTGAGTCTCATCACCGATTTCCTCTACGGAGTACTAGATCCTCGCGTTTCATATGGTCTCGAGGCAAGAAGATAGCCATGCTGGATTCCGTCGAGGCGGCGAGATTGGGCCAACCCGAGAACCGTGAAAGTCTGTTGGGGAAATGGCGCCGGACGCTTGCATCAAATTGGACTATCAGGGTTGGCATTTCGAGCGTCCTCCTGGCGATAATCGCTGCACTTTTCGCTCCTTGGTTGACGCCACACGACCCGCTCGACCAAGATCTTAGCGTGGCCTATTTACCACCTGCTTGGGTTGAAAACGGTCGGTCTGACTACCCTCTCGGCACCGATTACGTCGGCCGCGATACCCTCACCAGGATTATTTATGGAGCGCGGGTCTCATTGATCGTGGGCATAGGAGGCGTCACCATCGCCAGTGTCCTGGGAATTGTTTCCGCCTTGTTAGCGGGGTATCTGGGTGGATGGATTGACATCATGTTCATGCGCGGGGTTGATGTCATCCTTTCAATACCTTATATCCTCTTTGTTGTGTTTGTTGTCAGTGTGTTGGGATCGAGTCTTCTGAACGTCATCATCATTTTTGGCATTGCTGACTTCCCGCTTTTTACACGACTTGTTCGCGGTGAGGTGCTTTCATTGCGGGAGAGCCAGTTCATTGAAGCAGCCGTCTGCACCGGAGCGTCACGGTGGCGAATCATTCGCACTCACCTGCTGCCCAATATTATTGGGACTGTCATAACGATGGCTACGTTCGAGATGGCGGCGATGGTGATTTGGGAGGCGAGCCTCGGCTTCCTTGGGTTGAGCGTGTCCCCAATTATCCCCAGTTGGGGGAACATGATGGCTGAGGGTCGTGCATATTTGCGCACCGCATGGTGGCTGGCACTGTTTCCCGGACTCGCGATCATGCTTCTCGCGCTTGGGATCAACCTGACGGGGGACTGGTTGCGTTTTAGGATCGATCCAAGGTCCCGTGGGACGAGATGATGCTCAAGATCTCCGAAGGGAGCGATTTCATATGAAACCCGGTTTCCACCACGATCTCTTGGTCATAGACGGCCACACCGGTTCCGGCTTGACTCCTGAGTATGTTCCTTTGCTCAAGAAAGGCGGGATGGACGCCTACTGCCTCCCGATCGGCTGGATGAAAAACGCTCGGAACACCTTGGACGATATTGCCTTCCTCTATTCCATGCTTGAGGCAACATCGGAGGACACGATGTTGATCAGCCAGGCCTCGGAGATCGAGGAGCTAAGCCAAGTGGGCAAGATCGGCATCATCATGGAGTTTGAAAACACCTTCCCGCTTGATGGCGATCTGCATATGATCGACATTTTCCACCGCTTGGGGCTGCGCGTAATGCAACTGACCTATAACGAGCGCAATTTGGTTGGCGACGGTTGCACGGAGCGCTCCGATGCAGGCTTGAGCGATTTTGGGATTCAGGTCGTCGAACGGATGAATGAACTTGGCATCGTTATCAGCCTTTCCCATACGGGCAAACGCACCTGCATGGAGACCATGGAAAT
>JBGMQN010000054.1:11706-24190 GCA_048054495.1 Anaerolineales bacterium | reverse complement strand
TCGTTATCAGCCTTTCCCATACGGGCAAACGCACCTGCATGGAGACCATGGAAATATCACAGGCTCCGGTTGTCTTTTCCCATTCCAATCCGCAGGCTCTGTGTAAACACCCCCGCAACATTGACGATGAGGAGATCGAGGCTGTGGCGAACCTCGGCGGAGTGGTGGGCATTTGCCCGTACGGCATGTTCCTGAAAGATGACCTGAGCGAAGATGATCCAGCCACGGTCGAGGATTTCATCAACCATGTGGATTACGTAGTGAACCTTGTTGGTATAGATCACGTTGGAATTGGCCTGGACTCAAGCGAGAATCTATTGGCCTTCACTGCCGGAGGGGTGATGTCGGATCGCAGCTTCCCTCCCGAGCGCCACAACCGTATTTTCAAACCCGAATACTGGCCCAATATCAAGAACTGGGAAAACTCCTGGTCTTTCCGGGCTAAGGGGATGGAGAGTGTTGCACAGCTGCCCGACCTGAGCAAGGGGCTGCTCGCCCGGGGCTATGGCGAGGACGAAGTGGCGAAAATCATGGGCAGGAATTTTTTGCGGGTTTTTAAACAGGTTTGGGGCGGTTGACCAACTTGTAAATGCTTATTGAACGATCGCGATCATGTTCCATTGGCGGGTAGACCGATGGAGCCGCAGAGGAAGGAGGTGTCATTCCGGATCATGATCCCAAAACGAAGAAACACTGGCAAAGTCGATTAAAAAAAATTAAAGGAGGAGAGATGAAACTGCGAATATCTATTCTATTCAGTTTTCTACTTGCATTGGGGCTGAGCGCTTGCGCGACAGCCGTCGAAACGGTTGTCGTGAAAGAGACCGTCGTCCAGGAAAAGGAAGTTGAAGTTCTCGTCACAACCACAGCGGAGCCTTCCAATCCGTATCGGGGTACCCTCACCGTCGGCATACCAATCGTGGTCGAGACCCTTGATCCGATCTCGTCCATTGCGGTCATGATTCAAAATGTGGCTCTCTTGCCCTATGAAAGCCTCACATTCCTCAACGGGGCGACGGGAGAAGTTGAACCACTCCTGGCTGAATCATGGGAGATCCTGGATCCTACCACCTACGTTTTCAATCTCCGCCAAGGGATTCAATTCTCAAATGGGGAGCCTTTCAACGCGGATGCTGTGCTCTTCACATACGAATTCAACAAAGCAGAGGAGACCGGAAGTCGCGTATGGTCCTGGCAGACTGTGGAGTCCGTGGAGAAGGTTGACGAGTACACGGTAAAGATCACCACGACGGAGCCGGACCCCGTGTTCTTGAAGCGAATGGGTACGCCCCACGCATCCATCTACCCGCCCGTACATTCCGAAGAAGTCGGCTATGATGGGCTCAGCATTGAGCCCATTGGCACGGGCCCGTTTGTGCTTAAGGAGTGGGTGCGCGGCGACAAGGTGGTCTATGAGGCCAACCCGAGCTACTGGGGGGGACCTGGTGTTGCCGGCGTCGAAACCGTGGTGTGGAAGAGCATCCCGGAGGCTGACTCGCGCATAGCCGCGCTGGAGGCGGGTGAGATCGACATCGCCCTGGACATACCACCGACTCAGATCGGCGTGCTCATGGACCAGCCGGACTTGACAGTCAGCCGAGCGCTTGGCACACGGATTTTCTACAACATGTTCAACAACGTCAGCACGGGGATCGGTACGCCATTGGAAGACGTGCGTGTGCGCCAGGCCCTGATCTACGCTGTGGATCGCCAGGCAATCATTGACGCCGTCTATCGCGGACAAGGAGAAGTGATCAGCACCTACATTGGCCCACTCCAGTTTGGATATAACCCTGATCTTCCCCCTATCCCATACGATCCCGAGAAAGCCCAGGAACTCTTGACCGAAGCCGGGTATCCAGATGGTTTCGAGATCGGCATGGCTTGCCCAAGCGGCTATTATGCCAATGGCGTAGAGGCTTGTCAGGCCATCGTCGGCTATTTGGATGAATTCCTCGATATCACGCTGAATGTGCGTGAGGCCAACCTGCACTGGGATCTGGAATGTAAGCAGGAGTTTGAGCCGATGTTCTTCGATGGCGCCGGAGACCGCTTCCTCGATCCGGTATACCCGGTCAACCTGATAGTAATCACAGAGGACAACTGTTGGGCGCATTGGGACAACCCCGAACTTCAGGCTTTGTTGAAGGAAGCCGGGGCGATCGTGGACCCGGATAAGCGTAGGGAGATCTATTATCAAGCGGCGGAACTCATGCAGGCAGACCCGCCTGGTATTCCGCTCTGGCAAGTCTACAACTTCACCGGGCTCAACAAGCGTGTATCAGGATTCACGCCTTGGCCAACTGAATTGGTGAACCTGAGAGGTGTTCAGGTCACCGAGTAGCAGTGTACCTAGACATTCAGATGCAGTCTGCTGGATGAGATAGGGTTCAGTGGGCTCCTTTTGGCAGTCAACAGCCAATCGTGAGCCCATTGAACTTAAATAGAGATGTCTACTGGGGATGAGAGGGCATAAGGAAGGCATACACTAAAACTGGTTTTTTCGTGGCAGCGGCCAGACAGGACGGTCTTTCGATGCGTGAAGTGTTGTTCCAGGATGTTGGGTCCTGCAATCGCGCGTAAGCATTCACTGGCAGAAATATTAACCACGAACTGGGCACGTAAGTCTTGGTCCTTTACCGATCCGGTTCTGTGTGAGGCCAGTGTCAATCGAATCGCGGCGAGTGAAACGAACCCAGCACACCTTGCTCGTTTTTCAAAGGAGGACACGTTGAGCCAGACACATCCCACATTGGTCGACATCCGCAAGGCAGCGGATCGAATTCGACCCCATATTCACCGCACGCCCGTTCTTACATGTTCAAGTCTAAATCAACTGGTCAATGCTCAGGTCTTTCTAAAGTGTGAAAACTTCCAAAAAACTGGATCGTTCAAGATCCGTGGAGCATGCAACACTGTTCTGTCGCTGCCGGACGATATTGTCGCTCGGGGTGTGGTGACCAGTTCGTCAGGGAACCATGCACAAGCGGTCGCCGTGGCGGCTGGGTTGCGCGGTATTCAGGCCTACATCGCCATGCCTGAAACAGCTCCTGAGGCGAAAAAAATGGCGGTGGCTGGCTACGGTGCCATCATCCACTTCTGTGAGTGGTCTCTGGAGGCCCTCTATGCGACCGCGGAACAACTTACGAAGGAAACGGGAGCTTATTACATTCATCCCTTTGATCTGACCACGACCATCGCTGGCCAGGCAACCGCAGCGCTGGAATTACTCGAAGAAATTCAAGATCTCGACATGATCATGGCGCCCGTGGGAGGCGGCTCGCTGCTAAGTGGCACCGTAATCGCCACCGCTGGGCTCTCTCCCAAAACGCTCGTTATCGGCGCTGAACCGGAAGAAGCTGACGATGCTTACCAGTCGCTAAAAGAGGGCCGCATCATTCCCGCCAGACCACCGACAACCATCGCGGATGGCTTGCGCACCGCGTTGGGAGAACTGCCCTTCTCCATCATCCGGGAAAATGTCAGTGAGATCGTGACTGTAAGTGAGCAGGCCATCGCGGTGGCGATGCGCTATATATGGGAAAGAGTCAACATCATCATTGAGCCTTCCTCTGCTGTGCCAGTAGCGGCATTGATGGAAGGAAAAATGGACCTGCGGGGCCAGCGCATTGGCGTCATTTTGTCTGGGGGAAACGCAGACTTGGATAAGCTTCCCTGGACAAACGCAGCGGAGTAGATGCAAAAGGGCATCTCCCAAATCAGGTGCCGCATCCTGATCGTTGTGGCGCCAGCGGATAGCCATGGAGTTTGGCCGCCGAGCAGCCGCTGACGCGCGCTGTGCGCTCGATGGGGAGAAAAGGGTTCAGTGCTTATCGTGAAAGGGTAAACAAATGAACCGACGAGAGAGAGTTCTTATGGCCCTGCGGCATAAGGAGCCGGATCGTGTACCGATAGACATGGGCTGCACAGATGTAAGCTCAATCACCATGAAGGCTTACATCAATCTCCGCAATCATCTAGGGATGGATGTAGGTGTGCTTCGGATCGCAGATGTCTTTCAGCAAATTGTGATGACGGATGATGATTTACGGCGGGCCTTCGATGCAGATGTCGCCTTCGTCTACCATGAACCGAAGGAATGGAGGATTGCTTCGTCCAGCGATAATTATACAGTTCTGCTGCCTGCTCGATTCCAACCGCAGCTTCAGGACGATGGCTCGCAGATCTACTTCGATAGCTCGGGGAATGCTGTGCTCAAAATGCCGCCGGGTGGGCATTATTTTGACCCTATTTTCTCGCCCCTGGCGGAAGCGACGAGCGTGGACGACATAGAGAAATACATCGCGTATATCGAGAATTATGAGACCCCATCCTATCTCGATATGAGCTATGAAGAGCTGGCTAAAAAGGCGAAGGACTTACTCGATGATACCGACTACTTACTGGTTGGTTTCTTCGGCGGCCACATCTTCCAAGCCGGCCAGGGCCTGCGCGGGTGGGAAACTTTCCTGATGGACCTAGTCGTGAATCCGGGGTTCGCTGAAGGGTTGATGGATCGACTGGTGGAAGCGAATATGAAAAGGTTTGAACACTTCATCGAAACCGTTGGGAAGTATGTGCACGTAGTGGAGTTTCAGGACGATCTAGGCATGCAGGAGGACCTTTTAATCAGCCCCGAGCTATATCGAAAACGTGTCAAACCCTATCACCAAAAGCTATACAGCTTTGTGAAGTCCCGTTGTGATTGCTTTCTCTTCCTGCACACGGATGGCGCTGTTGCGCCGCTTATCCCCGATTTTATCGAGATGGGCGTGGATATCCTGAATCCGGTACAGGTATCCGCCGCTGGCATGGATGCGAAAAGACTGAAGAGGGAATTTGGCCAGGACATCGCCTTCTGGGGTGCAGGATGCGATAGTCAGACCACGCTACCTTTCGGCACGCCAGAGCAGGTCGCTGATGAAGTCAAGCGACACATAGATGACCTAGCGCCAGGAGGCGGTTTCGTTTTCGCCCCTATTCACAACATCCAAGATGGCGTCCCGCCCGAAAACATTGTCGCATTGTATGACACAGCTCGTGAGCATGGCGTTTACTAGCCAACATACGCCCTGCCGGAGGGAATGCACAGGCTGGTCGGAAAACATATTGTGAACATCTTTTTTCAACGATGGAGATCTTACACGGGGTTTATTCGCAATGGACAACCCTAAGCTACTGAAGGTAAACAATCTCGTTACTCGGTTTGACACTCCCAAAGGCGTGGTGCATGCAGTCAATGGCATCTCCTTTGAGCTTGAACAAGGAGAAACGCTAGGCATCGTGGGCGAGAGCGGATGCGGAAAAACCGTGACGGTCCAATCCGTGCTCCGCCTTATTCCAAGCCCTCCTGGGCGCATTGAGGCTGGAGAAGCTTATTTTTCTGGCTGTGACCTATTCCAATTGAAACCCGAAGAGATGCGCCGGATCCGTGGGCGACAAATCGGGATGGTTTTTCAGGATACGATGTCCTCGCTGAATCCGGTGCTCACCATTGGCAGACAGATTACTGAGCCGTTTGAAGAGCATCTTGGTCTACGCCATTCTGAGGCGAAGCACCGTGCAGTCGAGTTGCTCGAACAGGTGGGGATCCCGAATGCTCGGACCAGGTTGAACGATTATCCCCACCAATATTCTGGAGGGATGCGTCAGCGTGTGATGATTGCCATGGCAATCGCCTGCACGCCGAGATTGCTGATTGCTGACGAACCGACCACTGCCTTGGATGTGACTATTCAGGCACAGATTATCAAAGTGTTCAAGCGGTTGCGCCAAGAATTCGACATGTCCGTTATCTGGATAACCCATGATCTGGGTGTAATAGCGGAAGTCGCTGATCGGGTCGCCGTATTCTATGCGGGCTTTGTGGTTGAGGAGGCCTCTGTTGCTAGGCTATATGCAGCCCCCCAGCATCCCTATACGCGCGGTCTGCTCGATTCTCTGCCCAGGGTCGATAAGGACGCTGACAGATTGAAAAACATTGAGGGATTTCCCCCAGATATGCTGGCTGCCCCCGTTGGTTGCCCATTTGGCCCTCGTTGCGAATATGTCATTGATCGCTGCTGGTCTGAGAATCCCAAACTCGTGACGATCAGCGAAGATCATCGTGCAGCATGTTGGTGGGATGTTGAACGAGGGGAGCCCCGAAATGTCTGACCGTCCGGGTTCTGAAACCATCTTATATGTCAATGATCTGAAAATCCATTTTCCGATCTTCCGGGGGTTGTTTCGGCGAATGGTGGGAGTCGTCAAAGCCGTTGATGGCATCTCCTTTGATGTGCGGAGAGGGGAGATTTTTAGCTTAGTCGGCGAGAGCGGTTGTGGAAAAACATCCACTGGCCGAGGGATTCTGCAACTGGCAAAAGTAACGTCAGGCAAGGTGATGTTCCAAGGCGTCGATCTCACCTCTCTCAGCGCTCAGGAGATGCATCCCTACCGACGTCAAATGCAAATGGTCTTCCAGGATCCGTATGCATCCCTAAACCCTCGCCTGAAGATTGAATCCATCGTCGGTGAACCTCTAGAGGTCCATCGCCTGGCAAAAGGTAAGGAGCTATCCGAACGAGTGAGTCACCTATTGGAGATCGTCGGTCTTGACCCGAAGTTTCGTACCCGTTACGCGCATGAATTTTCCGGTGGGCAGCGACAGCGTATCGGCATTGCACGCGCCCTCGCCAGCGAACCTTCCTTCCTCGTCTGCGACGAACCCATATCGGCGCTGGATGTTTCCATCCAAGCCCAAATCGTTAACTTGCTCAAGGATCTCCAGGAACAATTCGGGCTGGCATATATGTTCATCGCCCACGATTTAAGTATCGTCAGGTACATCTCCGATCGAGTAGCCGTCATGTATCTCGGTCAAATCATGGAATTGGCCGCTAAGAATGATCTCTATAACAGCCCTCTTCATCCATACACCATCGCCCTGCTTTCGGCAGTGCCAATCCCTGATCCAGTGACCAATGCGCTTCGCGAGCAAATCGTACTGGAGGGTGATATTCCCAGCCCGGCGAATCCTCCGCGGGGCTGTCCTTTCAACACTCGGTGTTCATTCGCAACAGATATCTGTCACCAGGAGAGAGCGGTCCTGCGTGAGCTAAGGCCGAAGCATTTCGCCGCCTGTCACCGAATCGACGAGAACGGTCAGGGAAGTGGTCTACCTCCAATGAATACCTCCAAAAGAATCGCGACTTCTGAGCATTCTACCTAGTCGCATTTATTTGGGTGGGCCAGAAATGATCCTTTTATCGACGATGAAGGAAAATGCCTGTAAGGGAAGATAGTGGCGCTCAATTCGCTCCCGAGACCATACAAGACATTTTCCACAATGGGTGCTAGCTCGGATACCGGGGGTTGTGGATGAAAAATGTAAATGAAAATCTAGCCGCTTTCTTGAGGGTGCTGGACCCATGTGACGATTCGACGGGTGGGGGAACAGCTTCGGCTATAGCAGGGGCTATGGCCGGTGCGCTTGTAGCGATGGTCGCCCGTCTGTCCGTCGGCAGGGACGGGATGAGAGAGAAGGCTTTTTATGAAGGGCTGGGCGGCGAAGCACAGGAAATCTCCGAAGCTCTGTTCGATGGTGGTCGGGATGATTCGCAAGCCTTCGACGCTGTGCGCCAAGCATACCGCCTCCCGAAGAAGAGCGACGAAGAAAAGGCAAGCCGTCACACTGCGATTCAGGAAGCGATCATCCAGGCGACGCTCATACCATTGGCCAACACCGAGCGATGTTGGCGTGTAATTGAGCTGGCTCGGAAGCTGGAGAGACGATTTAATCCGAACCTGGCTTCCGATCTTGAGTGTGCTATCCACCTCGCCCGGGCCGGGTTGCTGGGGTGTGCGGCAAATGTCGCCATCAACGTCCCAACCATTAAGGACGTGGAGACGGCGACCGAACTTGCCGGGCGTGCGCATGAATTGACTCGGTTGATTGAAGAACACGATGGTTGAGATTGGTCTGGCCGGTTATCGACCAGAACTTAGACCGGGGGGGAAAGTTCCACCGGAGCGGAGATGCCGATGAACAAAGTTCTGTTATGTGAACCGAACATCAGTGAGGGCAGGGATCGCCATCTGGTCGAGCAAGTGCTTGATCAGGTGCGCGGCTTCGAGGGGGTGAGGATCCTGGACAGTTCTTCCGACGGTGACCACAACCGTTCCGTTTTCACGTACTTGGGTGACCCGGAAGATGTCCTCAAAGCGACCGAGGCTATGGCCTCCAAGGCGATCGAATTAATTGACATGACCAAGCATCACGGGGCGCACCCTCGCATGGGGGCAGTGGACGTCGTAGCCTTTGTGCCTGTGCGCGCGATGGAGATCGATGAGGCCGTCGAAATTGCACAGCGCTTTGCTAGGTTCACCGGTGGCCTTGGTGTGCCGGTCTACTACTATGAAGAGGCAGCTACTCGACCCGAGCGCGCCAAGTTGCCCACCATCCGGAAAGGGCAGTATGAGGGGCTGGCGGATAAGCTCAAGGACCCCGCTTGGGAACCGGACGAGGGCCCAACCCAATTCAATCCCAAATCCGGGGCGACGGTCACGGGTGTGCGCTTTCCGCTGGTGGCCTTCAACGTCAACCTACGCACATCCGACCTAGCTATTGCTGAGCGCATCGCTCGAGCGGTACGTCATATCAACGGCGGCTATCGTTATGTTCGGGCCATGGGCCTGTCTCTTGAAGAGGACGGCATGGTCCAGGTCTCGATGAACTTGCTCAACTATAGCAAGACACCCATTCCGCGTGTCTTGGAAACCATCCGCTTTGAGGCTGCACGCCATGGGGTCAGCGTGGCCGAAACCGAGCTTGTGGGACCTGTCCCCCTGGCTGCCCTGGAGGAGGTCCTCAAGCATTATCTCCAGATCGAGGGGTTCTCCATGGAGCAAATCATCGAGACGGCTTTGATTGATTAGGCCTCTTGTCATCCTCCAGCATGTTCACAGGAAAGGAATGGCATCATGACTGTGGAAATCCTGTATCAGGTCCGGGCACAACGCGGTCCTGTGCTGCGCTGCAAAGGCTGGAAGCAGGAAGCGCTGCTGCGTATGCTCGAAAACAATATGGAGACCGCCGAGGCGCCGGAAAGGTTAGTGGTCTATGGTGGTATCGGAAAATGCGCCCGTAACTGGGAGAGCTACCACGCTATCGTCAAGTCCTTGAAGGAGCTGGAAAACGACGAAACGCTTGTCATCCAATCCGGGATGCCGGTAGCGATTTTCAAGACCCACCGCTTGGCACCCCGCGTCCTGATGGCCAACACCAACATCGTCAAAGCTACCTGGCCGATCTTCTATGATCTCCAAGACAAGAATCTGACCATGTTTGCCCAGTACACGGCCGGCCCCTGGGAATACATCGGCACGCAAGGCGTGATCCAGGGGACTTTTGAAACTCTAGCGGCGGTGGGCGAAAAACACTTCGACGGCACCTTGGTTGGCAGAATCTACTTCACCGCCGGTCTGGGAGGCATGGGCAGGAACCAACCCCGCGCGATGACCATGCACGGCGGAGTCTGCCTCGACGTTGATGCAAACGAGGACATCATCGACAGAGCCATCGAGCGAGGTTTCCTAGATGTCAAGGCCTCCTCGCTGGAGGAGGCGATCCAGCTGGCAGAGGGCGCCAAGTCGGAGAGACGCCCCCTCGGTATCGGCGTACACGGAAATGCAGCCGATTTATTCCCCAAGGCACTTGAATTGGGGTGGACGCCTGACATCATCTCCGAGATGTGCCCCTGTCACGACCCGTTCTCCTACATCCCCGCTGGACTTTCGCCGGCGGAAGCGGACGAATTGCGTCGTTCTGACCGCATGGTGTATCTGGCGAAGGCGCGCGAGTCAATGGTGCGTCACCTGCAAGCCATGAACGGATTCTCGGAGAAGGGGGTTTGTGTCTTCGAATACGGAACGAGTATCCGGAAGGAGTGCCGTGACGCAGGCATGCCGGAAGATGAAGCCATGAAGATTCCAGGCTTCGTGGCAGCCTACATCCGGCCACTTTTCTTCCTTGGGCGCGGGCCGTTCCGCTGGACCTGCCTTTCCGGAGAAGCGGATGACCTGGCCAAGATCGACAATCTGGTGCTGGAGATGTTCCCACACGACACCACTACGGTAAATTGGATCAACCTTGCGCGGGAACACTTGCCCATCGAGGCCCTGCCGGCTCGAGTCTGCTATCTGGGCTTTGGAGAACGCAAAGCCCTGGCGCTGCGAGTGAACGAGATGATACGCGACGGTGACCTTGCCGGCCCGGTCGGTTTCTCGCGGGATAACCTCGACTCTGGCTCGATCATGAATCCCACCTTCGAGTCGGAGAATATGAAGGATGGCGGCGACCTGATCTCGGATTGGCCCTACCTTAACGCTTTGCTGAACACGGCGGCGATGGCTGATCTGGTGGCCATCCAGGCCAACTACTCGATGGGCGAAGCGGTCCACACCGGTGTGACTATGATCGCCGACGGCAGTGAGGAAGCTGATCTGCGGCTCGAGGCGTGTATGACCACAGACTCAGGCATCGGCGTCGTGCGTCATGCCCAGGCGGGCTACGAAAAGGCGCGCCAAGTTGCTGATGGAGAAGGCCCGCTCACCGACGAGAAGATTAAGGTTCCCCTGTGGTGGAGCCCGCACGCAACGTTTGGACCGGATGACAGCACCCAGGATCGCCTTGCACCTCACTCCAAGATCGATGACTGAGCCCGACCCCAAGCCCCAGGCCGATCTGCTCATCGCCGGTGCCAAGGAAGTGTTGACCTGTGTCCCCTCGGCTGGAAACCCGATCGGTCGAAAGGTCGGGGCGTCAGTGGCGATAGGCGGCGAGCGAATCCTCGCTGTGGACGCTCCGGCTGAAATCGCCAAACAGGTCGACCTCGGTGCTGCGCGAGTGATCGATACCGCCAATAGAATCATCGCACCGGGATTTGTCGACAGCCACACCCACCTGGTCTTTGGGGGCTCACGGGCACAGGAGTACGCCGCCCGCATGACGATGGATATCAACCAAGTGAAGGAGCTGGGCATCCCTGTCGGCATTCAGGCCACGGTCGAGATGACTCGGGCGACGAACGTCGATGAACTGGTGGATCTCTCCAAGCAACGGCTGCAGCGGATGTTAAGGCATGGGACCACGACGGTGGAGAACAAGAGCGGCTACGGTCTGAGTCTGACACAAGAGCGGAAGCTCCTGGAAGTCAACCGACGTCTTCAATCAACGGGGCCCATAGATGTGATCAGCACCTTTCTCGGAGCCCACGATTTCCCCCCGGAGCTGTCCCATGAGCGCTATGTCGAGGTCGTCATTGAGGACATGATCCCCCAGGTGGCCGAGCATGGACTGGCCGAGTTTTGCGATGTGTATTGCGACGATGGTTACTACACCGTCGAGCAATCCCGCAGGATCCTGGAGGCGGGCCTGCGGGCCGGGCTCAGAGCCAAAATTCACACGGATGCGTACTCAGATATCGGCGGATCGGCGATGGCTGCCGAACTGGGAGTGGTATCGGCCGATCATCTAAACTACACCGGTCGCGCCTCGATGCGCATGCTGGCACAAGCCGGGGTGGTCGGCGTGGTCATGCCGGCTCTGGACTTTGCGGTTGGCCATACTCGGCCATTTAACGCCCGGGCCATGATGGAAGAAGGCATGACACTGGCACTGGCCAGCGACTTTTGTCCCGCGTGCTGGGTGGAGTCGATGCAGCTGGTGATGGCTCTGGCATGCCGTTTGTACCAGTTCACACCCTCCGAGGCGCTCTTCGCTGCCACCATGGGTGGCGCACGTGCGCTTGGGCTGGACGAGGACCGCGGCTCCCTGGAGCCAGGCAAGCTGGCCGACATGCAAATTTTTGATATCCCAACATTTGAGGATTTGATTTATCGATTAGGCAGCAACTCGGTTGAGATGGTTATCAAGCGCGGGAAGGTGTTCCGATTCCCTGAGGAGGATGGATTCTTTCGCGATTAGCCCTGAACAGAGACATCGCGCGTGTGATGGGATCCTTGAGAGCCCACAACCTGAAGGCAACCAGAGCATATCAGATCCTCCAGGCCTTCCAAGAGCTCTTCGAACAACCCGACCGCAAGGCGCAACGCTGCCATTTCTTAGGCCGCCCAAATCACCTGGGACCTATTCTCCATGCCGCCAAGATCATCATTGAGCGGGAGGATTTTCGATTACGCCCGCGACCTGGCACTGAAGCAGCTCTCGATGGGCGCTGACCTGCTCGATGTGAATGTCGGTACGCCGGGCGAAGACGAAGTGGCATTGTTGATTGAAGTGTGCAAAGTCGTGATGTCTGCAACTGACACACCGTTGTGCATTGATACAGCCAACAAGGATGCCCTAGCGGTCATCCCAGGCAAACCGCCAGTCAATTCGGTCAATGGTGAGGAAGCCTCACTGCAAGCGGTGGTAACGGTGGGGGTTGTCCAAAAGGGCAACCCTTTTCAGAGTGGGCGGAACAGGACTCGAACCTGCGACCTC
>JBGMQN010000054.1:0-11606 GCA_048054495.1 Anaerolineales bacterium | reverse complement strand
CCAAAAGGGCAACCCTTTTCAGAGTGGGCGGAACAGGACTCGAACCTGCGACCTCTTCTGTGTAAGAGAAGCGCTCTAACCAGCTGAGCTATCCGCCCAAGGGCGTCATTATACTTCGTGCCAATTCGGCCTTATTTCTGCAATATTTGTTGCGTGAAGGCACTCCTCATGCTAGAGTCCGGACCCTACTCATTGGGTATGGAATTAGCACTCAAAGTCCTCAGATGCCTACCTATGAAGAGCGGATTCGGAAAATCCGCTCAGCTCTGTCGCCAAGTTTTCAGATCCTAGCCGACTTCCTGCTCGATTCCTACACCAGCGCGGCCTTTCTCACTGCCACAGAACTCGCCTACTCCCTCGACCTGGATCCCGCCACGGTCGTGCGTTTCGCCCAGCGTCTTGGCTATGCGGGGTATCCAGAGCTGCAGCGCGAGATCCGGCAGCGGGTCAAGGAAGAGCTGCTGACCGGCCGGCCGGCCGAAATTAATTCGTCCGAGCAGGCTGCCGATGCGGCCCTGGAGGAAGTCGAGCGGTACTTGCATCTAACTCGGCGCTCATTCCCCATTGAGGCTGCCGAAACACTGGTGAACGCCCTCGATGAGGCAGAGCGCGTTGTGCTGATCGCCGAGGGGCTGGGAGTAGGGCCTGCGCGCAGCCTGGGTGCTTGGCTCGAGGGGGCCGGATACACAGTTCAGCTAGGTGTGGGCGGTCTGGGTGAGATCGCGCGTGCGCTGGTTGGCGGGCACCGCAAAGATATCGCGATTGCGGTTGAGGTTGAGGACCAGGCGCCCATCGTGGCTCGCGCACTCGCTGAAGCGCGACGCGCGGGCCTGCGAACAGCCGCGCTCGTTGCGGCACCCTCTGCGCTCTCGACCAATCACGCCGATTACGTGCTGGCGGGGCATGCCAGTCCCGATCCGGGTGTGGGCCAGGTCGTCGTAGAGGCCATGGTGTACGCCCTCGTGCAGCTGTTGCGACGCAACCGCCCGGGCCGCTTTTCCACCATACAAGGTCAGGTTGGTGAGATGAGGCAGCGCATTGCCGGCGACTCGCACTAAGGCAGCCCTAGGCCACCGATCCGAGGTCTAGCTTCTCGGGATGCTCCTGCTTCTCCCCATCGTTGCGCTTGTTCTCCTAATTGTTTGGGAACTGTGGATCTGTGAGGGCGCACATCTAGGCCGCCGAGTCGTTGTCTGGCTCTACGATCTTGCAGCCGCGCGATACGACGGAATCAAGCAATTTGATGTCGACTGGGAGCGACAGTTCCTGGGAGAACCACTTAACAAAATCTTGTCCGAGTTGCCTAAAGCACGTCTCCTAGACGTTGGTGCGGGTACGGCCCGCACTTTCCGCGCGCTGAACGGAAATGGTCTTGGCCAAGATTCAGACGGTAACGACGAGTCCCCGCCTGCTGGTTTGCTTGTGGGTGTGGAACCCTCCGGCCACATGATGGAGCTGGGGCGCGAGATGGCCGGTCCTGATCACGCATGGGTCCAGGGCTGGGCCGTTCCGCTGCCCATCGCCCGCGAATCGTTCGACGTGGCAGTATGCCTGGAGGTGCTTGAATTCACACCTCACCCTCGGCAGACAATCGGCGAAATCCTGCGCATACTGCGCCCCGGAGGTTGGGCATTGCTGACAAATCGGATCGGGTGGCAGGCGCCTTTGATCTTCGGCCGTACGGTGTCTCGGCCGCGATTTCCTGATTTATTGCGGGAGCTGGGGTTCGAGACGGTGGAGGTCTTCCCTTGGCAGGTCGATTATGATATCGCCTGGGCCCGCAAGCCGTGGACGTAGACTGTGCGTATCGTTCGACTTCAGCGGGAGCCCAACTCAATCCCGCTGTGGGGCTGGATCACAGGCGATCGCATCGGGTTGCTCGAGGGCTCTCCATTCGAGAAGTACAAGCGCCAGAAAGCAGACTTGTCGTTGGAGGGAGTGAATCTTATCGCTCCCGTACAACCCGGCAAGATTGTTTGCGTGGGGAGGAACTACGCCGCTCACGCCGCAGAGCACGGGGCCGAAATCCCGGAGCTTCCCCTGCTCTTCTTCAAGCCGCCCACCTCCGTAATCGGGCCCGGAGCAACCATCCGCCTCCCGCCACAATCCAGCTCTATAGAGCATGAAGCGGAGTTGGCGATAGTCATAGGTAGGAGCGGCCGCTGGATAACAATTGAAGATGCCCCGGATCACATCCTGGGATATACCGCCGCCCTGGACGTGACCGCACGTGACTTACAACAGATGGATGATCAGTGGACCCGTGCGAAGGGTTTTGACACTTTTTGCCCGCTTGGCCCGTGGATCGACACCGATCTGGATCCGGCGGATGCATTGATCACCTGTTCGGTCAACGGCCAGCTGCGTCAGATGGGCTCGACCCGCGATCTTGTATTCCCGGTGTATGAACTGGTTGCGTACATCTCGTCCATCATGACTTTGGAGCCGGGCGATGTAGTTCTGACCGGCACGCCCTCCGGCGTGGGTCCGCTGCTCGAGGGGGATGAGGTGAGCGTCGAGATCGACGGAATCGGAACGCTAACCAATCAGGTCCGTACCGAAATTATTCCCGAATAGCGATGGGATCAAAGGAGGCGTTTTATGGGGCTTAAGCCCGACCATTGGATCGCGCGTATGGCGCGTGAGCAGCAGATGATCGACCCGTTCGTCGATTCCCAGGTGAGTGAGGGCGCGATTTCCTACGGTGTGTCGTCGTATGGCTATGACATCCGCGTGGCGGATGAGTTCATGATCTTTACCAATGTGCACTCCGCCATTGTGGATCCCAAGAACTTCGATCCGGATTCGATGGTCGACTTCAAAGGGGAAGTTTGCATCATTCCACCCAATTCATTCGTTCTGGCGCGCACCGTTGAGTACTTCCGCATTCCCCGTTCTGTGCTAACGGTATGCCTGGGAAAGTCGACCTACGCACGCTGTGGGATCATCGTCAACGTCACTCCCTTCGAACCGGAGTGGGAGGGGTATGTCACATTGGAGATATCCAACACCACCCCCCTGCCAGCCAAGATCTATGCGAATGAGGGGATCGCGCAGGTCCTATTCTTTGAGGCAGATGAGGAATGTAGGATTTCTTATGCGGACAAGAAGGGAAAGTACCAGAATCAGCAGCGGATCGAGCTGCCGAAGATGTGAGGGGTGCTAGGGAGAGTAAAACTCCGAGTTCGGATAGAAATCCCGCCAGGCCCAATCCCACGAGCTCGTACCAGGGATCCCTTGAAGGGCCTCTCCGCGCAGCGGGCCATCGATGGCCAGGCCACGCGCCAGGTTCCAGCGCGAGCCGGTTTCTTGGTCCAGGATCTGATCGCCCTGAATTTCAAACGTTAGCACCTGATCGCCGACCTGGCGAACGTAGGCATTGAGGCTGGTTTCGCTGGCCCACACAATGATCGGGAGCCCCGCGAACTCATCGTTCACCAATCCTTCGGCAGCAACGTCCTCATAGTAGAAAGCCATCGCCTCCCCTGAGAGCAGCAGGCCCAACACAAAATCAGGATTGAAACTTTGGCGACGGCCGAACGAAAGTCGATCGACATCATTGATCATCGCCAGCGTATTGGGATGTGCCTCTCTCCAACTGGACCAGGTCGTGACCCTGGAAGGGAGAAGGAAGAGCTCGACCCCTCGGTACTCGCCCTCAATGGCCCTGCCCCATGGCTGGGACCAGACAGAGTTCGTCTCGTGGTCAAACCATGTCATGGCGCTCATAAACAACCCGCCATAGTTCCCGAAAGTGTGGGGGACCCCGTCGATTCTCCGGTCGTGCACGAGACCGGTGTAGCAGATCGGTCACCAGGTGACGAGTATGGGAATGCCTCCCAACTCGTCGTTCACCATCTCCCGAAAGCGCAGCACGGTGATCGGGTATGCCTTAGCCTCCCCCTCGATTGAGATACCGATGACGAGTTCGTCGTCCTCCAGCGGCGCCTCTGCCGCAGCCACAAATCGAGGCTCGTAGACGGGGCGGATTCCATCCGGCCCGATCAGGCGCGGGGGTAGATATGCGTCGAATTCCTCCACTCGGGGATTGATCATGTCAGGATCGGGAGACTCAGGCAATTTTGCAGTTTGATCTGGATCTGCAGACGGCTGAGTAGGTTCCGGGATCGAAGCCTGCGCCGGAGTGCTCGGATCATCTGGCGCCACAGGATCCTCGGCTGCGCCACAAGCCGCCAGCGCCAGGCCAAATATAAGGGTAAATGCAACGTAACGCATGCGGCAAGAATAATCTGATCCCGTTCTGTGATCTGTACTGATTAGTACATCTCTGGAACAAGCCATCTGCCGACACTCTGCGGACGCCCTCACGGGCGAAATCAAAGAGCCCCAGCTTCGCTGGGGCTCTTGTTCAGAGGAGGAGGAGAGAGGAAGTTGCCTTCCTGCGTCTTAGACGCCTTGATGACTCTCTTCCTTACCCTCGGCTCTGGACTAAACTTAACCAGAGGTTGCTCGATTGAAGAAGCCGATCAGCTGTTCGGCCTGGTTGCGAAGCGTGCCGATAATCACGGTCAGCGCGACTGTGATGCCGGTGAACAAGAACGCCATACCGGTGATGCGCAGCGGATTCAGCCACTTGGTAAAGGAACTCACTGTTTCCAGCTGCTTAAGCAAAGCTGATCCGGCCTGTGCAGGGTTGAGCTCATTGGCGATGGAGTGATTCCAGTAGTCGGGAACCACCGTGACCGCGAGCACAATCCCGACAATCAGCGCGGCCAGCAAGACCATGACGCCCATCAGCGTACTGAGCTGGAAGTAGCGTACCCGGCGCGGGATAGGCGGCATCTTGGGGCGCAAATCCTCGCGGATGTGCCCGGTGATGACCCAACCCATGCCTCGCAGTCGCTTGGCGATGATTCCAAGCGCCATGACGATCCCCAAGAGCCCCAAACCAAGACCTAAGAACTTGAATTGTGGGACCCAGCTTTCGAGGACATGTGCAGTTACGTTGGCAGTCACGAAGGTACTGCCAGCCGCGGCAGCTTCGCGAACCGCCTTGGCATCGGAGAAGAAAGTCGATATGGCCGGGGATAGACCAAAAATACCGATCAAGAGTGAAGCCAGCACGATTCCCCAGCCCATGACGGCGATCCACGGATACAGCGGCATCATTCCTTCGATCATGCTGTAGGGAAATGGTGCCTTCTCGTCAGGGATTTGAACTTTAGCCATTGATATTTCTCCTTGTCACTCCGCTGGGTTCTGAACGATCTGCGGGAAGCAGATGCTCATAACCTGGCCTCGATTCTTGAGAATGTTGGGAATTGCGGAGAACTCTAGTGCGATTCCCAGCATGAAAGAGGCCACACCCAGGAAGGTGAGCGGTTCAAGCCAGCGCGGAGTCGCGGTCAGGGTGCTCAGCTGACCGAGAAGTGCCGAGCCTACTTCAGCCGCATCTCGAGCGGCCTTCGCATTGCCAGCCCAGTAGCTGATCGCTGTGGGGGTCAGCACGAAGATGCCGATTGCTAACGATAGTCCGATTAGGACCCAGCCGAGCACGATGAAGATCGGGTAGACCTTCAGCTGCCAGCTTTTCGAAGGGCCTTGTAAGGTAGCCATGTGATATCTCCTAGTTAATTGTCCGCGTACGCGGGTGCTCGCTCGTCCTCACGGCGCGCGGCTTTGGCACTCTTGCGTCCGATGTCGATGCCCTGGGCGATCATCTCGGTCTGCTGGGAAAGGATGTGGATGATGGTCGCTAGCCCCATGGTGATCGCCAGGAATTCGGTCGCATTGCCAAAGAACTTGAGGGGCACGAGCCAGGCCGAGGTGGCCTTGATCCCTTCAAGTGTTGCCAGCAGTGCCGTCCCAGCCCCTGCTGCATCGATAACCGGGATTGGATTGGCAAAGAGTGCGCGTGCGTCGGCCGCTGAGCCGAGAGCGACAATCAGCGCCACAATGAAGATCAGCAAGCCGAACATCATGACCACCGGCATCATCGGGCCATACCAGGGTGGGCTAGGCGGAGCAGGGCGGATTTTAGCGGGCAGGTTCTCAAGGACTTCTGCGCCTGCACCTCGTAGGTTGTCGATGATGACCCTGAGAGCCATCACGATTCCACTTAAGATCAGCCCGATGCCCAGGAACTTGAAGTAAGGCAGCCAAAGATCGGTGCTTACGATCGCGGCGCGCTCGGCCAACAGTGTGGTCTCACGCAGAACCTTGGGCTGACTGAAGTAGCTTGCCACAGCCTGGGAGTTGAAGTAGCCGACTACGAATGCGATCGCTACCATCATGAAACCCATTACGATGAGTAGCGGATACATACGGGCCAGCTTGCCTATAAATTGTTGCATTTGTGCCTCCTATTTCGAGAATTCCGGTCGTGAGATGTGGGAAATCTTTTCAATGAGCCTCCTTTTGTCACGCGGCTAATCGGTAAGTTGGCGGATTTCAACGCGCTGCGATTTCCGATCCTTCTCAAACCGCACTGGGATACGTACTCGAGCCTGAGCGCTTTTCTGGTAGTAGCTTCGAATGGCGGATAACGACATCAGACCGATCAGTGCAACAACCAAGAGTGGACGGATTTCTGCGAGCGTCATTGAGCCTCCGATAGTAAGCTTGCCAACCTTTCTACCTAGACTGACGATTCACGAACTCCAGCTCTTACTTTCGGCCGAATACAAAAAAAGGCCCTGCGATCGCTCGCAGGGCCCAGAAGGCGAAACTTGAATTCAGCTTACATTAGTGCTTCGTCTGCAACACGCTCAGCAGCGACTCGTATTCCTCCAGGCAGTCTGGGCAAAGATCAAGATGCTGGATAACCAAAGCGAACTGCTCCCCTAAATCTTCCCCCGCGACGATCGCGTCGGCGTATTGATCGAGAACCGCGAAAACTTCGCCGCAATCCAGCTCGCGCTGCTGCGTACGCGCGATCTGTTCCACGAGTTTCCGTATGCCGTCTTCTGATTGACCCATTGAAATCCGATCTCCTGACACTGGGACGTGGGGTTGGCGCTAATTCTTACCCCGATTCAAAGGCCGCCAAAAGGTCTTCGGGCGACAGGCCCTCCTCTTCCAGTCGGCTCTTCAACCGCTGCCGTGCGTCATGCAGCAGCTTGTACAGTGCATTGCGATTCGTACCCATCCGTCGCGCCACCTCTTCCATCGGCATCCCATGGATGCGGGTAGCTGTCAGCGCTTCGCGCTGCTTCTCGGTGAGCTCCTCCGAGATCACGCGCTGCAAATGCGCAATCATGTCGCTCTGTTCAGCAACAACATCCGGGCCGGCCTCCTGGGCTGCCAGAAACCCCTCGCCTGGAACGTTTTCGGTAAGCTCGTCAAGCGATACGTCCCGCCAGCGCTTTCTGCGCAGCTCAGTGAGCGCAATGCGCACGGCGATCTTGTGCACCCAGGTTGTGAACTTGCTCCGACCTTCGAAGGTGTGCAAGCTGTCCAGTACACGAAGCAGCGTGTCTTGCGCCACTTCCTCGGATAGGGATTCGAACTGGGGGTCCGAAGGGCTCAGCCAGTTTGAGAGCGCGTAGGGAAGTCCCCGCAGAATGATGGATCGTAGATCAGATAGAGCATCTTCCTGCGCCTCACCCGGCACACTTAGATCGGCCACCCATTGCTCGTTGGCTCTCTCAGACAAATTAATCCCTCGCAGGTGAGTATACCGCTGGAAATACTGCCTCGCTCTGAAGTACCTCCGGGCGTGATCCCACTTTTTCCAATCTCCTGTTCAGGTTCTGGGTGTGTCTTGACAGTAAGGTATCCTACCTTGGGGCCGTCTAGGTTCTTGAGATTATCCGAGAAGGAGGCTGACCTAATGGAGACCGTTTTTGGAATTCTCACCGTTGAACAATGGCTGGCGTTCTTGCGCATTGCGGTTGGACTTTGGTGGTTGGAGAGCGTCCGGCATAAGCCGCTGCGCAAGTTCGTAAGCGGTCAGATGGTGAATTGGGTCTCTGATCTCGCCGACAATCACCCCGTTCCCGCATACGGCGCGCTGATCAAGCGCACGGTCGTACCCAGTGCATCATGGTTTCCCTATTTGAACTTAGCCGGGGAACTGGCTGTGGGAATCGGCCTGGTATTCGGTATCTTCACTCCGCTCGCTGCCCTGGTCGCCATATTCCTGAATCTCAATTACCTAGCGCTGGCAGGAGTGCGACCAACGAAGGACATCAACGTCAACCGCTGCTATCAATGCGAGCAAGGACAGAACCTGATGATGATCGCCTCCGAACTCGTGATCTTTGCTACGGGCGCGTGGGCGGTCTGGAGCCTGGACAGTCTCCTGGGACTATTCTAGGCAGGGAACCCTCCCGCCTCACCAAAGCATCATTCCCTATTATTGGAGGGGGCGGCCGAGCGCGGTCATCCCCTCCAGCCATCCAAGTCTAATCATTATGACCAAAAGCGCATTCCCTCCCCTCTCGAATTGGACAGCTACCCGTGACACATTAAGTCATTATGCGGCAGCGGTCGGTGTCGTGCCGCGCGCACTTGCCGACCCAAGACTACAGGGATATGAATAGAGCCCCCGAGGGGCTCCTCAAAGGGGGTCTATCGGGGAGGTACTAGTATTCGGTCTGAAGCAAGCACTGGGTTGCGCCCAGTTCAAACAGCAGTTCAAGAGCGTAGCGTCCATCATCGAGCGGGCCAAAGAGATGCTTGATGTTCAGGCTGCGGATCGTATCGTCCGGTATCGTGGCTCTTGGATCATCCGCTATTTCCGGATTGGTGGCATCGATCAAACCGGCGATCTCACTCTCGTCCAGCCAAACTCCGCCTCCAAGTCCCACCTCTTGGGGAACGTTGTCTCCCAGCCACGTGAAGCCAACATTCGTAATTCGCGCCGGCGATCCAGTTGAGTTCTCAATACTCCAGCTCACCTGGTTTCCTTTTCTCGAGAATCCGATCATGCGCAATCCGGGGCATGCGGCAATCTCAACTGGCGTGGGAATCAGCGTGGGCTCCGGAGTGGCCGTGGGAAGCGCTTCGGTCGGCGCAATGGAGGGCGTCTCCGTCAGACTGAAGCCTTCTACCGGCACAACACCATTTCCATTGTCCCCCTGATCGGCGGCCGATGATCGGAAAGCCAGAATCGCCAGCAGTGCCACAATTGGAACCGCACTGGCCGGAATAATCCAGGTTGGGAACGGTCTGCGTTGTGGCAGATCTTCAGCGGCACGCCCGGCGATAACCTCGGTCGGGGCCTCGACCCATGGGATCGGGTCGCCGCCTAACGCCGCCTGGTAGGCGCGCTTAAGTTCTGCGACGTCCTTAAACCGTTCATCTCGAGATTTGGCCAGCGACTTGAGTATCACCCGCTCCAGCGCCGACTTGAGACTCGGGTTTAGTCGGCTAGGTCTCGGCACCGGATCCTGAATGTGCATCAAAACGAGCGCCATGGGGGATTCGGAATCGAACGGAAGATGCCCGGTGGCGATCAGATAAAGTACGACGCCGAGCGAGTATTGATCGGAGCGTGCGTCGAGCTTTTTGCCTTGGGCTTGCTCGGGGGATACAAAAGCCGGCGTACCCATCAACATGGAACCGGTAAGCCTTCCAGACCCTTCCACGTGCCGGGCCAGGCCGAAGTCCATGAGCACCGCTTCCCCCGAATCTTTGATCATGATGTTGGCTGGCTTAATATCGCGGTGGATGATCTTCTTCTTGTGGGCGAAGCTCAGTGCATCGCAGATCTGACCCACGTATTCATTGGCCTCTCGTTCCGTCAAACCCTTTCGCACCAGGCGTTCGGATAGCGTCTCGCCCTGGATGAAAGGCATAACGATGTACACGTAGCCATCCGTCTCACCATATGCGATTACGGGGGCAATGTTGGGATGCCTGAGGCGTTGCTTGACGATCTCGGCCTCGCGGCGGAAACGCTTGACAAAGCGCCGTTCCCCTGTAATGGTAGGGGAGAGCACTTTAATGGCTACATCTATCCCACTGCGCGTGTCATGCGCCTTGTAGACCGTTGCCATCCCGCCCTGGCCGATTTGCTCGTCCAAGCGATAGTGGTCTAGCGTGTGACCGAGGAGTCCTGCCATGCGTTATTCCTGCGGCTTGATGCTCGTTAAAATTACCACCGATAAGGGTGCTTGTAAGGGGGAAAGTAGTTAGGGGTGTTGAGCAGGCGGCCGTTTATGAATTATTACCATAACCTCCAAATACGCAATTTTGACGATACAGTTCCATGTACTTTACGATATGGTTGTCCCCTTGGGATGCCATTTCAGGGGATCCGCGCTGGCTGGATGCTTGCCAGCAATACTTGCGACTGCGCTACTGCCAAAGGAGGTGCAACAAAATTATTTCGCTTGGCTATTCCGCGCAACTTTTTAACCTGAGGAGGAGATACTCTAATGACTCGTAAGACTACTCTAATGCTCGCCGGATTGCTCGGGCTTGCTCTGGTGGCGGGTGCGTGCGCTTCGACTGGCGAACAAGTCGAAGTTACGCGCATCGTCGAGGTCACGGTCGAGGTCGAGGGCGAAGGCGAGACCATGATCGAGCAGGTCCAGGCCCCCGGCTACGGAGAAATCCTGGCCAGAGTGCAGGATCGCGGCCGGCTAGTTTGTGGTGGCCGAACCGATCTGCTGGGCTTCGGGTACCTGGATGATGACGGACGCAACATCGGCATAGACATCGACCTGTGCCGCGCGGTCGCGGCCGCAGTGCTCGGTGATCCGGAGGCAGTCGAGATTGTCCCCATAACCGCTGCAGAGCGTGGACCCGCAATCCAGAGTGGCGAGATCGATCTCCTGACCCGGAACGTTACCTGGACCACTTCGCGCGACGCTCAGTGGGGCAACTTCACCGTTGTGATGTTCTACGACGGTCAGGGCTTTATGGTTCCCACGGCTAGCGGAGTGACCGAGCTCGAGCAGCTGGATGGCGCGACCGTGTGTGTGACCACAGGAACGACGACGGAGCTAAACCTGGCAACCTCATTCCGACAGCTCGGCATGGCCTTGGAAGTGGTTTCGTTCGAAGACACTGCTTCGGTCTACAATGCCTATGAAGAGGGTCGCTGCGACGCCACCACCAGTGACAAATCCCAGCTGCTGGCTGTACGGGAAGGGTTTGCGGACCCGAGCGCCCACGAAATCCTGGCAGTCACGATCTCCAAGGAACCGCTGACCCCCGTCGTTCCCCATGGCGATGACCAGTGGCTCGACCTGGTGAAGACCGTGATGTGGGGGCTGATCAATGCCGAGTGGCTGGATGTGACTCAAGCCAACGTCGGCGATATGACCAGCTCAGACAACCTGAATGTGCTCAAGATGCTGGGTGTGGAGGGCGAATTTGGCCAGGCTGAACTCGGCCTGTCTGCCACCTTCATGCAGGATGTTCTCGCCGCGGTCGGCAATTACGGCGAGATCTATGACCGCTATCTCGGACCCAACGGGCTTGCTTTCACGTTGGAGAGAGGGCCAAACGCGCACTGGACCGATGGCGGGCTGATTTACGCGCCGCCGATGAAGTAGTACTTTGATCGAACGCACAGTGGGGTGTAGCCAATTGGGCTGCACCCCGCTGTCGTCTCCCAAATGACGCTAAAAGAAGGATCTCGACGCCCGTTTGGCTTCTCGGGCGATGTGCCGCTCTGGCGCGATGAGCGCGCA
>JBGMQN010000106.1:0-36186 GCA_048054495.1 Anaerolineales bacterium | reverse complement strand
TCACGATTGCCATCCCTCTGCGCGTACAGCAGGTACAGGTCGCTTCGGGGGGTATGGGGAGATCTTGACTTTCGCAAATCGGGGCGTATAATTTAGGTTTACATGGCAATGGATCGCCGCAAGGTTCGCGCCTGACAGCGCTCGAGGCACGTAAGCTTGAGCGCTGATTTCGGTTGTGGCGATTCTAGCACGTTTGTTCGAAATTCGTTGATCTACTAGCCTTTACATAAAGCGGAGGGGAACGCGTGGAATCTAAGAGGTTTCGAGCGTTACGTATCAGCCTTGCTTCGCCGGATATCATCCACAGCTGGTCTTATGGCGAGGTTCTGAAGCCGGAAACCATCAACTACCGGCGCTTGCGTCCCGAGAAGGACGGCTTGTTCTGTGAGGCAATCTTTGGCCCCACCAAAGATTGGCAGTGTTACTGCGGCAAGTACAAGAATATCCGTTTCAAGGGCATAACCTGCGAGAAGTGTGGCGTCGAGGTGACGCGTGCCTCCGTGCGACGGGAACGGATGGGCCATATCGAGCTGGCCGCTCCTGTCGCTCACGTCTGGTACACACGTCGAGTGCCCTCTTATCTCGGGTTGCTGCTCGACATCTCAAGGCGCAACCTTGACCGCGTGCTCTATTTCGCGCAGTACATCGTGACGCATGTCGACGAGGATGCGCGCAGCAAGGCTGTCGGTCGAATCGATGAGCAAATCTCGGATCAGCAGACAGCCCAACATGAGGCGGTAAACCAGCGGCTGGACGAGATCAAGTATCAGAAGAAGGAAAAGCTGGACGAGTTGAAGGCTGAGCAGAAGGCACTCAAGGTGGCTTATGAAGAGCAGGTCGCTCAGCAAATCGACCCCATCATTCGAGAGGGCCAGCGAATCGAGCGTGAGCTGCGCGAGAAGTCCGGGAAGACGATTCGTGTGCCAATCGTATTCAAAGCAGTAGACCAGCAGATCGCTGAAAAGGGCGAGACGATCTCCAAGGATCATATCGCCGCGGTTCAAAAGATAGTGAAGGCGCGGCTGGAGGAGATCGAAGCCTCTGCCAAGTCGAAGCTCGATAAGACCCTTGAAAAGGTCAAGGCAGAAATCGAGGAAGTCAAGGAAGTCGCGGATCGCGAGATCGAAGAAGTCAAGAGTGCTCCGCAAGAGGATAACCTGGCGCAGATCGAAGAGCTGGTGAAGGAGCGCGAGGAAATTGAGGGGATCAGCCAGATGATGTTCCTTGGCGAGACCCGATACCGGGAGTTGAAGTCAAGCTGGGGGCAGGTGTTTCGGGCAGACATGGGCGCTGAGGCTTTCTACGATATTCTCCAGCGCCTGGATCTGGCCAAGCTGTCGGAGGAGCTCTGGGAGGAAGTCCGCACCACGAAGAGCAAGCAGCGCCGCAAGAAAGCCACTAAGCGCCTCACGGTGGTGGAGGCCTTCCGCCGATCTGGCAACAAGCCGGAGTGGATGATCTTGACCGTACTGCCCGTTATCCCGCCCGATTTGCGACCGATGGTCCAGCTCGATGGCGGACGATTTGCCACATCCGACCTGAACGATCTCTATCGCAGAGTCATCAACCGGAATAACCGCCTAAAGCGCCTGGTCGAGCTCGGGGCGCCAGATGTAATTGTGCGAAACGAGAAGCGGATGCTCCAGGAGGCGGTCGATTCGCTGATTGATAATGCGCAGCGCGGCAAGGCGCTTTCGCGCCGGGGTCGTCGTGAGCTGAAGTCGCTCAGCGACATGCTGAAAGGCAAGAAGGGTCGCTTCCGCCGAAATCTACTCGGGAAGCGTGTAGATTACTCCGGTCGATCGGTGATTGTTATCGGGCCGAATTTGAAGCTGGATCAGTGCGGCCTTCCAAAGACCATGGCCCTCGAGCTGTATCGACCTTTTGTAATCTCCAAATTGGTGCTCTATAACTATGCGGCAAATGTAAAAGGCGCCAAGCGCATTATTGAGCGTGAACGCCCCGAGGTGTGGGAAGTTCTGGAAGAGGTCATCAAGGATCGGCCCGTGCTTTTGAATCGAGCACCGACCCTGCACCGTCTGGGAATCCAGGCCTTCGAGCCTGTGCTTGTGGAGGGGAAGGCCATTCATTTGCACCCTCTGGTCTGTTCCGCATTCAATGCGGACTTTGATGGCGACCAGATGTCGGTTCACGTGCCACTATCCGCGCGTGCAGTTACAGAGGCCCGCGAATTGATGCTGGCCAGCGTGAACTTACTTAAGCCCGCGGATGGAGCACCGATCGTGAGCCCCTCCAAGGATATGGTGCTGGGCGTGTACTACCTGACCATGCAGGTGGAGGGCAAGGGCCGCATGGGTGAAGGCCGGGCGTTCTCCAGCATTGAAGAAGTAGAGATGGTCTGGAGCCTGGGCCAGGTCGATTTGCACGCTTCCATCAAGCTTCAAATCGCAAGCTGGTATGACGACGAAGGGGTTCGCCTGGAGCAGGCCGTGACGCGGGTGATAGACACCACCGTGGGCCGCGCGCTTTTCAACAGCGTCCTTCCGGAAGAGCTGCGCTTTGTCAACCGTGTACTCGATAAAGAAGCCATGCAGACGCTGGTTGGTGAGATTTACCACCAGCTCAGAGAGGAAGGCACGCCCGCCGTGGTGGACGCGATCAAAGACATTGGTTTTGAATACGCCACCCGATCCGGTACCACGATCGCAGTGTCCGACATCACGGTACCGGAAGAGAAGGGCGAAATCATCGCGCGCACGTTGGAGGCGGCAGAAGTAGTGCGATCGGATTACCAGCGTGGGTTGCTTACTGATCAGGAACAAAATGAGCGCATCATCGAGCTCTGGCAGGACACGACAGCCGAAGTAGCGGCCGCCGTGCGGTCAGGCATGGATCCCGCCGGGAATCTAAGCACGATGGCAATATCCGGCGCGACCAAGGGAGGATTTGGCCCCATTTCACAGTTGGCCGGCATGCGCGGTTTGATGGCCGACCCTGCAGGACGGATCATCCCGCTCCCCATTCGATCCAACTTCCGAGATGGCCTCAATACCCTGGAGTACTTCATCTCGACCCACGGCGCACGCAAGGGTCTCACGGACACGGCCTTGCGCACCGCGGATGCCGGGTATTTGACGCGTCGACTGGTGGATGTTGCACAGGACGTGATCATCAATTCGGAAGACTGCGGCACGGAAGAGGGCATCGTGCTGAGATTGTCCGATGATGTCGCCGGCCAGGATTACGCCTCTCGGCTGCTGGGCCGCGTGCTGGCTAGAGGCGTGGCCGATCCGGAAACCGGGGAAATCATCTATCGCCGCCGAGAAGTGCTGGACGCGAAGGCGGCCCGGCGAATCGCGGATGCAGGAGCAGACGAAGTCATGGTTCGCTCCCCGCTAACCTGTGAGCTGCAATTCGGGATGTGCGCGCAGTGCTACGGATTGGACCTGGGCAGGGGCAAGATGGTGGAGATGGGTACAGCGGTTGGGATCGTTGCTGCTCAATCTATTGGTGAGCCTGGAACGCAGCTGACTCTGCGTACCTTTCACACCGGCGGCGTCGCGGCGGGTGGTGATATCACGACCGGCCTCCCCCGAGTCGAGGAATTGTTCGAGGCTCGAAAAAAGCCCAAGGGCGAGGCGATCACTTCCGAAATTGAAGGAACGGTCCAGATACTCGCTCCGGACACGCCCGATGGACAGCGTGTCGTTCGCGTCGAAGTCAGTCAGATGCTGCATGATGAATACAAAATACCAGGCAACTGGTCGCTCCAGACCGAGGACGGCAATGAGGTGGAGGCTGGTGATCTCATTGCGAGCCGTGGCGACTCCACGATTACAGCAAGCCATGGAGGCAAAGCCAAGGTCGAGGATCGCATCGTTACCATCTCCTACGAACAGAACGATGAGGCGGAATACGACGTGCCCGCAAGCGCGCGGCTGCTCGTGAAGCATGGAGATAAGGTCGAGGCCGGGGATCAATTGACCGAAGGCTCTCAAAATCCACACCGCATCTTGATGATTCTGGGCCGCGAGGCGTGCGAGCTTTACCTGCTGACGGAAGTCCAGCAGGTCTACCGATCGCAGGGCCAGAACATCAACGATAAGCACTTCGAAGTGATCACGCGTAAGATGCTCTCGAAGGTTCAGGTCTCCCATCCGGGAGATACAGAGCTCCTGCCGGGTGATATCGTCGATCGCCGTTATCTACAGCGCCTGAATGAACAGGTGCTGCAGGAGGGGAAATCGCCAGCCCGATCCGTTCAGATTCTGCTCGGGATTTCCAAGGCATCGCTGAGCACCGAATCCTTCTTGTCGGCTTCCTCGTTCCAACACACGATCAAGGTGTTGGCGGGGGCAGCCATCGAAGGCAAGGTGGACTATCTGCGGGGGCTCAAGGAAAACGTGATCATCGGGAAGTTGATCCCCGCCGGAACAGGATTCCCGGGGGAGGAGATCGTGCTGCATGACGAGCGACTGGACGGGGAGCTCGAAGCGGAAGAGGAAGTCGAACCGGAACCCGAAGGCGAGACCGATAAGGTCGAAGTTCCGGAAGCGGAAATGGTTGCCGCCGACTAGCTAGCAACTACCGAGACCTGGCAAGAAAACGATCCTCGGGAGCTGCTGGCTTCCGGGGATCGATTACGATAAACGATGCCGGAGGCACAAGAAGGTTGACATCGCGTTTTGGCGGGCTTTATAATGTTCCGTCGCCATTGATGAAATCATGAAATACGCTATCGTCGAACACAGCGGGAAGCAATATCTGGCGCAGGAGGGAGGCCTCATTGAGGTCGACCGAATGTCGCTAGAAGTCGGCAAATCGGTCGTCTTTAAGGAGATCCTGCTTGTCACCGATGGGAAGAAAGTGGAAGTGGGCGCGCCTTTTGTCAAAGGCGCCAGCGTCAAGGGAAAGGTCAAGGACCACTTAAAGGGCAAGAAGATCACTGTATTCAAGTACAAGCCGAAGCAGCGCTATCGACGCACGCAGGGGCACCGGCAGCTGCTCACGCATGTAGCAATTGAAAGTATTGGTATTCCCATGGCAGAAACCAAGAAGAAGGCGGAAACCAAGAGCAAGTCGACTCAATCGCAATCAAGCGCTAAGCGCAAGGCCTCGTCCCAGAAAAAGGAAGCCAGCCCCAAAACGGCTAAGAAAAGCTAAGGGAATATCAGATGGCACATAAGAAAGGCGGCGGCTCGAGCCGCAACGGACGCGACAGCCAGTCACAGCGACTTGGAGTAAAGCGATATGCCGGTCAGCTCGTTCGATCGGGGAACATCCTTGTGCGCCAGAGGGGCACGCGCATCCACCCTGGGCTGAATGTCGGAAAGGGTTCCGACGATACGCTCTTCGCCATCAGCGATGGCATCGTTATGTTTGACTTCGCCCGCGGAGGCAAGAAGCGCGTCAACGTGCTGGAGACCGCCGAATGAAGCCAGACATCCATCCGGAGTATTTCCCAGCGGCCACCGTGGTCTGCTCCTGCGGGAACTCGTGGACCACGGGCTCTACGGTCGAGCTGATTCACACGGACGTATGCTCCGACTGTCATCCCTTCTACACCGGAGAGCAGCGTATCGTCGATACTGAGGGGCAGGTCGATCGCTTCTACCGCAAGCTCGAGGCCAGGGAGGGGTTCCTTCAAGATGCAAAGGACCGAGAGGCAGCCAGGACCTCGCCGGAGACCCCCATCGCGGAGCTCGATATCGGAAAACGCGCTCAGACCGCGCTCGAAAAGGCGGGCATCACAGAAGTCGGCCAGGCATTAGAGCTTTTGGAGCAGGGCGATATGGCGCTCTTAGCAGTCGATAACTTTGGTCGTAAGAGTCTGGCGGATTTAAAGCGCCGGATGAAATCGCACGGTTTCGAACTGCCGGAGCCCACAAGGGAGCCCCAGGTCTAGCCTCGCCGCTTTGGAGTAAACTCAGGGCAGGTGCATGAGCACCTGCCTTTTTCGTATTCGGGGGAAGAGAAACTTGACTGGATCATTGGAAGTCATCACAGGTTCGATGTTCAGCGGGAAGACAGACGAGTTGATCCGTCGGCTCAGACGCGCCACGATCGCCCGCCAAAAAGTGCAGGTCTTCAAGCCGGGACTCGACGATCGCTATGAGGCCGAGATGGTCACTTCGCACGCAGGGGGACAATTCGCGGCCACGCCAATTGAGAAAGCAAAGGCGATACCCGATGAAGTCGCTGGCGACACGAGCGTGGTCGCAATCGATGAGGCTCAATTCTTCGATGACATCATCCTGAAAGTGTGTCGAGATTTGGCTGACGAGGGTAGGCGGGTAATCGTCGCCGGCCTGGACACAGACTTTCGAGGCAATCCCTTTGGTCCGATGCCCCGGCTCATGGCTACTGCGGAGCGGGTTGACAAGCTGCACGCCATTTGCATGGTGTGCGGAAGGCCGGCCACGCGGACGCAGCGTCTGATTGACAATGCACCCGCGCGGGCCTCGGATCCCGTCATTGTGGTTGGAGCAAGCGAGTTATATGAGGCCCGCTGCCGGGAGCACCACGAGGTGCCCGAATGAACGACTATCAAGAGTATCTCGAAGAGATCCTGATCAGTGAAGAACGACTCCAGCGCCGTATCCGAGAGCTTGGGCAGGAAGTCAGCGCCGACTATGAGGGTGATGACTTGCTGCTGATCTGTATACTGCGCGGTGGAGTACTGTTTCTCACCGATCTAATGCGCGAGATCACAGTACCCCACAGCATCGATTTTATGGCCGTATCCTCGTATGGCGTGGGCGCCCGGCAATCCAAGGGCCAGGTGCGGATTACGCTTGACCTCACGACCTCCATCGAGGGACGCAACGTGCTCCTGGTTGAGGACATCATCGATAGCGGAAATACCATTGCCTCCGTCTTAGAACTGCTCAATTTGCGTCGACCGAAGTCATTGAAAGTTTGCACGCTGCTGGATAAGGCCGAACGAAGGGAATCCGAGATCTCTATCGATTATCGTGGCTTCGAGATTCCCAATAAGTTCGTCTTTGGTTATGGCCTGGACCTCGATGAGTATTACCGCAACCTGCCCTTCATCGGCGTTCTTCGCCAGGATAAAGTCTCTGAGTTTGCCGACGCTAGTTGAACGCCTCCTGCCGTCAGACCTGGCCTCGCTTATACGGTCGCAATCCAACGGTCAACAGGTGTGGCTTGTCGGCGGCGCGCTGCGTGACCACTTCCTCGATCTAGAGCGACCGGACCTCGATTTTGCCGTGGATGACCGCGCAATTTCCCTGGCGCGTGGACTGGCCGACGCACTGGCGTTACCGTGCTATGTGCTGGACGAGCAGCGAGATGCCGCGCGAGTGGTGCTCCCCGGGCGGGGTACTCTCGATTTCGCCCGGTTGAGGGCCCCGTCCATAGAGGCGGATCTCGGACTCAGGGACTTCTCAATGAACGCACTCGCAGTCGAACTCGACGATCCCGAGCGTCTAATCGACCCGCTGGGCGGACTTCAGGACCTCAAGGACAGGGTGCTCCGCGCCTGCGCGCGCGATTCGATCGAACGGGATGTCATACGGTCGCTACGTGCTGTCCGCTTGTCTGCGAGTTTGACGCTGCGGCTTGAAGATCAAACCAAAGAGCAGGTTCGCCAATCTGCCGCTGCCTTGTCCGCTTGCGCAGCAGAAAGAAGGCGCGACGAGCTATCGAATATGCTCGATCCGGGGTGGGTGGCAACCGCCATGCGACTCATGCGCAGGTTGGAGCTACTTCCGGGAGTCCTGCCGGAGCTGGCTGCGCTCACGCCCTCTGCCTGGGATCAAGCCTTGCGGATCGTGGACCGACTAGCTGATCTGATGGGCACAGTGGTGGGTGGTTTTGAGTTAGAGAGGGCAGGTAATCTCCCACAGGCCGAATTGTCATTGCGGCTCGGCCGCTATCGAGCGGGCTTGGGAGAGCATCTCATGTCTACCCTACGCGGCGGCCACCGTACTAGCCAAATGCTATTCTTCGCCGCGCTCCACTCCGAAGTGGATGAAGCGCCAGACGCCGCGTACTTGCGCGCCCGCGCACTGCACTACAGCGAGGCGGAAGCCGCTCGAGCCCGCTCTATCGTTCGCAGCCGCGAGCGGGCCGGTGGACTGGAGATGACCGACGTTGGAGCCCATCGTTTCTTCCGGGATTGTGGAGCGGCTGGGGTCGAGGCGGTGTTGCTCTCTCTGGCGAGATCGTCTGCTCAGTCGCCACCGCAGGAGGTGTGGGAACTGAATGTCAATGTGGCTCGAGAACTGCTTGAGGCCTGGTTCGAGAACCATGAGCGCATCGTGGACCCTCCCCGCTTATTGCGCGGTGACGAGCTCGCAGCTGCGCTTGACTTGAGGCCAGGACCGATTATCGGGAAATTGCTGGCTGCCATCGCTGAGGCGCAGGTGGAGGGGAGAATCGAATCCGAGCGGGAGGCACTCGAATTCGCGCGCGAACGGCTCCCTGGCCTGAGTTGACTAGGGATAGATTTCGATAAGCCTGGGCGCGTAGAAGCATCGGCATCCTAAGGGGTGGGAGCAACCACGCGTCGGAAGCTCAGGCACGCGCCCCTTATCGTATTCGCCCTCCTGCAGCCGGCAGGCCGGACAGGCATCGTGGGCCACAATGAGCCGGATCATACTGACTCTGGGATTCTTCTCAAATTTTGACAATGCAGCTTCTTGTCGCGTTTCCATAGATGCTTACCGATCTCCTCTCGATGCCCTACAGGCATAATCTTACTGTAATCGCTTCCGTCAAATCCAGAGGCCTGGGTCAGAAATGAGACAGATACTGCACGTTGACCTGGATGCTTTCTTCTGCTCGGTTGAAGAAATTCGCAATCCAGACCTGCGCGGAAAGGCATTCGTCGTGGGTGGCAGTCCGAAGGGGCGTGGCGTGGTTACGTCTGCCTCTTATCCGGCGCGCCAGTTTGGCATCAAGTCAGCGATGCCGATGTCGCGTGCGCTGAGGTTGCATCCGGATCTGATCATTGTCAGCTCCAAGCACGGGGATTACTCGGAGCATTCCCGCAGGGTCATGGCTTTCCTGCGTGAGGCGGTTCCCGTGATGCAGCAGATGTCGATCGATGAGGCCTTCCTTGACGTCAGCGATGATCGTCGAGGTGGGGAGCAGGCGGCCTCAGAGATGCAATCGGCAATACGTCATCGCTTCAAGCTGCCGACCTCCTGGGGAATTGCCACGAACAAGCTGGTAGCAAAGATCGCCACTGAAGTCGGCAAACCAAAGGGGGTGGTAGTGGTTCCTCCTGGAAAGGAAGCGACCTTCCTGGCGCCGCTTCCAGTAAGCATGATGTGGGGTGTGGGGCCCAAGTCGTCGAAACGATTCTCCGAGTTCGGAATTCGTACAATAGGCGATTTGGCGGCGTTGCCAGAAGCTCGCCTCAGGCAACTCTTTGGCGCGCGAGGCACGGATCTTGCAGCCAGGGCCAAAGGGCTGGATGACCGGCCCGTTCAGGAGCTGCACGATCGGCGTTCAGTGTCGGCCGAACGCACCTTTCCACAGGACGTAGATTCCATGCAGGATTTGCGCCGGCACTTGCTCCACTTGAGTGAGCGGGTGGGAACCCGCGTGAGGAGGGCTGGGGTGGTGGGTTCCACGGTGCGCATCAAGCTGCGATGGCCGGATTTTTCAACCTTCACACGACAAATGCGCCTGAGTCAGTCCACGGACCAGGATGGAGAGATCTATGCCGCGGCACTTAAGCTATTTACAGACAACTGGCGGCCAGGAAAGGCGGTTCGGCTGCTGGGGGTCGGAATTGCAGATTTGGGTCCTCCAATGCGACAGCTGGAGCTGTTCGACCGGGGCTGGGAGCAGGACCACAAGTTGTTAAGAGCGGTTGACGATATCCGCGAGAAATACGGACACCGCGCACTGCGGCGCGCGGGGAGCATGAGTCAGCCTGCTCCAGAGGATTCACAGTGACGTTACGTGGCAAGGGGCTCTTCATTTGGCAGCTCTGGAACAGCGAGGGTGGCGATCCGGAGGTCATCGCAGCCAAGGCTAAATCAGCGGGGCTATCGCACGTTCTCATCAAGATCGCGGATGGTGACCGTTGGACCTATAACTTAGACCCCAAGACTAAGGTCGATCTTATTCCGCCCGTGCTTCAAGCCCTGAAGGAAGAGGGGATCCAGGTCTGGGGGTGGCAGTATGTCCGCGGGCGCAATCCGATCGGTGAGGCGCGCCTGGCCATTCAGCGAACGAAGGCGCTTGGGACGGACGGGTTTGTGATCGACGCCGAAGGCGAATATCAGTCGACCAAGAAGCGCTCGGCCGCCAAGCGATATATGGACGAACTCAGGGCAGAGCTGCCCGATCTCCCCATTGCTTTGAGCACCTACCGATTTCCTAAGCTCCATCGAACACTTCCTTACTCCGAATTTCTTGAAAAATGCGACTACGCTATGCCGCAGGTCTACTATGAGCAGAGACACAATCCCGAAACCCAACTAGAGATTAGCGTTGAGCAGTATATGGCCCTTAAACCAGCGCGGCCGGTCATCCCCACAGCACCCCTCTACGGCAGGGGAAAATGGCGCCCCTCCGCTGAGGAGACCACGCGCTTCTTCGCTAAGGCCAAGGAAATGGGCCTGAGCGCCGCGAACGGTTGGAGCTGGGATGTGGCTTCTCGGCCTGCCTACAACGATCTTTGGAGCGCCCTGTCGGATTTCGACTGGCCCACCGATGCTCCTGCAGCCGATATGCCGGAGCGATTGGTCGGACGATTGAACCAGCGTGACCGAAACCTCGTGGCCAGCTTGTACGCTGAAAACGCGGCACATGTTACAGGTGAGCGGACGATCTTTTCGCGTCAGGCAATTGCGGATTGGTACGGAAAGTTATTGCAGGAGATACTGCCTGACGGAAAATTCGATATCACGGGAAAGGCCGGCTCGGGGTCTACTCGACATTACACTTGGACTGCGCAAAGCTCTCGTGGACAGGTCGTCGACGGAAACGATACACTGGGTCTGAGAGAAGGCAAGATCCAGTTTCACTTCAGCTACTTTACCGTTCGCTGACCCGATCGATCTGGGTCCCGGACAGACCCGCAACTCAGCGCACTTGATCCAGCTACAATTCCCAGGGAGGATTTCTTCTGGGCACCATTGATTCTGCTATCGCCATAGTGGTGGCGTTGCTCTCGTTGGCAATGCCGCTGTTTCTTTGGCTTGGCTGGCGCCAATTGCGCGGTGCCCAGGCAGTCCCCTTCTTTGGCCTCCGCCGACAACGCGTTCGAGAGGGCTGGCGACTTATCCTCCTTGGATTTGCGCTCGGCTTCTTCGGACTGGTGACGAGGCTGTTCGGCTCGCAGGCTGCGGCAGTGATCGTGACGCCAACTCCCTCGAACACCCCCGAACCGACCATCACGCCCACTCCAACTATGACCCTGACTCCCTCTATTACACCAACCTCCTCCATCACTCCCACCGCCAGCATCACGCCCACCCCCTCCGCAACTTCAACCCCTGAGATCCCGGAAGGTCTGACGGTGCTATTCAGGGAAACCATTACGCCCCGTCCGGAAGCGGTTTTCAGTACGATTGAAATCAGCCAAAGTCTGGATAAATTGAATCGGGCGATCGCGCCTGCCGTAGAGTTTGGGAATCCGACCGATACCCTATTTGGCGCTTTCACGTACGACTTTTTGGATGACGGGGTCCGCTGGACGGCGATCTGGTATTTGGAATCTCAGATTGTATGCTCCGAAACCAAGCCCTGGGATGGAGGAACGGGCGGCTACGGCTATACAGAGTGCCAGCCCCTGCAGGGGTGGCTCCCAGGTGAATATGAGGTGCAGATGTTTCTTGGGGAAGGCTGGATAGTTTCGTCCCGCTTTGTCATCGAGGGATTCCCGCCCACGCCAAGCCCTTCGTCTACGCCCTGAACCCCCGGTCCCTACTCACCGTTCATTTCGAGGGTCGTCTCGATAAGATTCAGAACCGCCGTGTAGCCTTTTCGCATGGGCCGGATCTCAATATATTCGCGGGTTGTGTGGGCCTCGCCGCCCTTGGTTATCCCCACGCACACAGCAGGAATGCCGCGATTGAGCGGCACGCTGGCATCGGTCGATCCGTATTCAAGGTAGGCCTCCTGTTCTCCCGCCTTGGCTAGAGATTCGAGGGCAGCCTGCACGAGAGGGTGATCTGGGGCCAAATCGCCACCCGGGCGCGATCCCACGAGGGCTAATTCAATCCCAGCACTTGAAGCATGGACATCTTTGACCAGACTCCTCAATTGACGGTCTAGATCCTCGAGCGCGGCCTCGGATTCGGACCGCAGATCGATTTCAAGCACCGCAGCGTCGGCGATGCTGTTGATGGAACGCCCGCCCTCGATGTGGCCGATATTCAACGTTGTGCGGGGGTCACTGGGTATCCGCAGGTCCAGCAATTTCCCCCCAACTTCCAGCAGCTCGTGCAGGGCCGAGGTCCGGCCGGCATGTATCCAGGAGTGGCCACCCTGGGTGCGGAAGGTGATGCGATATCTTCGCACTGGCAGCGCTCGATGGTAAATGTGCCCCAGCGCCATTCCCTCCAGAACGAGGTAGGCAGTGACCTTGTCGCCAAATCGAGCCACTACTTCCCGCATTCCGTGTAAATTGCCCAGGCCTTCCTCTCCCACATTGGCGACAAGCCAGACATCACCTGCCAGCTTTCGATCCTGCAGGTCGCGGCTAAGTTCCAGGAGCGCAGCCAGCGCTACCGAATTGTCCCCAACTCCCGGACCCATCAGGCGCGATCGGGTTCTGCGATGGGATAGGTCTGTCGCGCGCTTAAATACGGTGTCCAGATGCGCTGAAACGATCAGGGGCGGTGCGCTAGCCCCCGGAATGAGCGCAAAGAGGTTGCCGACATCATCCCGATCCAGGTCTGCCACACCCAAGGCCTCGAATTCGGATTTAAGGTAGGCGGCCCTCTCAGCTTCATCGAAGGTGGGGGCGGGAATTGACTGAATGGCTAGTGTTTGTTCTATCCAGCGATCGAGGTCCATGGCTAGATCAAGCGTGCCACGGGCCTAAGAGCATCCAGCCTGGCCTGCGGAAGACCGGGCGCGGCACCCATCGCGTACAGCGCGCCGGCGCCCTCAATTGCGAGCGAGGCGGAGACGCTTCCTCTCAGGCCGGCCTCAAACACGTCATCGGTTTCGCTCAGGCCCACCAGGAAGCCGCCGCAGAAGGCGTCTCCGGCGCCCGTAACGTCAACCACCCGAGCCGGGTAGGCTGGAATATGCCAGCGTCGACGATTCTCCTGATCCCAAAGGTACAATCCGGCGCCGCCGCGTTTGATGCCCACGATTGGGCAACCCAACTCAGACAGGCTCTCGGCCATCTCCCAGAGATCGGGCGGCCGCGGCTGAAAGTAAGATCGGACCTCTGACTCACTGGGCAGAAAGGCCCTTAGACCATTCAAAAGGTCAGGCAACTCCTTTCGAAAATCGGGCTCCATATATCGGACAGAGGGATCCACAGTTACCGAGCCGACTCCCAGTTCGCGCAATCGCGCGGGGACGATGCTGTGAGTGAGGTAGTCTCCCGGCGCCATGTGAGCCGCGGCCGCGTCGCCCGCGAAATCCGGAAGGTCCTTCGGCCGCACGGCAAGCGGTCCGAATCTATCCTTGGACCGCTGTCCCTCGGTTGAGGAGACGTAGTCAACAAGTGCTTTTGGTAGGGGAAGCCCCGCTCGCTGGTAATGCAGGTTGGGGCTCGTATCCACTCGATCCTCCAGAGAGAGGTAGGCATAGAAGGTTCGGGTGTCCTGCGGATCGGGAAGCACTGTAACCCCGTCGATATCCAGCCCCGCACGCGCAATCTCTTCCAACCACTGGGGGGGGAAGTTGGATCCGACGCGGCCAACCAAGCCGACGGAATTGGACCACAAAGCGGCCCCGGCTGCTGCATATAGTGCGTTGCCGCCGAGCACGCCCGATCGAGCCTGACCATCGTGGGTGATACAATAATCTTCTCGTAGCCCTCCGATGATGAGGTAACGGACGGACATCCCCCGCATTATACTGACTTGCTCACGTCACTAGATCTTCAGTCAGCAGCTGCACCCCAATTCATCCAGCAATTTTGGCCTAAGGCCAGAAAAAACGCCTCGCGCATCCTCATTTCGGATTTTCGCGAAATCATCCTCTGCGGCTGCGGAGACTCACACCACGCGGCCTACGCCCTATCCTATGCGCTCGCAAATTGGACCGGCCGACCCGCGCAAGGACTGCACGCTATGGAAGCCTCACGATACGTGATCCCCCGATCGGTCGGTGAACATCTCTTGGTAGTCGGAATTTCCGCCTCCGGAGAAACCGCCCGCACGATTGAGGCCGTTCGACTTGCACAGGACCTTGGGGCGCATACGCTGGGGATCACCGCCGATTCAGACAGCACCCTCGCCACCACGGTCGATGACACGTTCGCTCTCGATTTGCCGAGGCAAGCGGAAGGTCCAGGGCTGACCAGCTACCTGGCGGCGCTCCTGGGCGGATATGCGCTCGGAGCCCAGATGTCCGGAGGCAAGCTCAAGGAGCAGATCAACGAAACCATTCGCGGAATACCTGAAGCGCTGTCTGAATGGGCGGAAGACGAATCCGCCTCCGGGCGCGACGTCGCTCAGCATATCGATCCTACCCAGCCGCTCCTGCTCTTGGGCTCAGGGCCCGCGCGTGGGGCGGCGATGTTTGCGGCGGCGAAGGTTATTGAGGCTGCGGGCCAATCCGCAACGGCTCAGGATGTCGAGGAATGGGCGCATCTGGAGTACTTTAGCGAACCTTCTTCACTTCCGGTGTGGTTGCTAAGCGCCGGTGGTCGCGCATCGGAGCGCGAGCTTGAAATCGTACAGGCGGCCCGACAAATCGGCCGGAAACTGATCCGCAGCGAATGGAGATATGGCTCAGACTCGCTGCGCGAGGACCTGAGCCCGCTGGCTTTATGGGCGGGGCCAGTAGCTTATGCGATTTCCCTGATGGATCGGATTGACGAGAGACCATTTCGCGGATTCGGCGGTGGCCGCAACCGCGCGGAGGGCGGGGGAGCGAGTCGTATCCAATCCAGTGCCCAGCTCCATTCCCTTAAGGATCTCAGCAAATTTGACCCGCTGAACTAAAGTCTTATTGATGCACCAATCTCGCTCATGTATAATGGCAAACAGAGGCAGCGATAAATTTCCCCGCTGCCGAGTTCTTTTGGCCGGGGGCCCCACTGAATGGCGATAGCGAAAGTCCTTCTCATCGAGAGCGGTCGGCCTAGTGCACCCTCCTTCGCCTCGGCGCTCGAGAAGAAGGGCCTCGATGTCACTGTCCATCACAGATTTGACACGGGCATCAAAGCCGCAGCCAAAATCTCTCCCGATGTTTTAATACTCGATGCGGCCTCGATGCGAACCAGCGGCTCCCGTATGTCCCGGGCTGCGCGTGAGGATCTGGATGGCGTTCCAATCATTCTCATCTCACCGAGCGGCACGCAACCCGACCCCGGGAACGGCTCGAGCGTAACGCTTGTCCAACCGTTCACGCCTCGCAAGTTAGTTAACCGTGTCATTCGCCTCCTTCCGGGAGATGAGCGCTATGTTCTGCAGGCCGGGCCGGTAAAGCTCAACCTGGCCCAACGGAAGGTTCGAGTCAATGGCAGAGAAGCGAGACTGACTCCCAAGCAGTCAAAGCTGCTCGAGCTGTTCATGCATAATCCGGGGAAGCTGTTGACCCGAAAGAAACTGATCCGAGAGATCTGGCTGACCGACTACACCGGTGATACGAGGACACTGGATGTCCACATGAGCTGGCTGCGCCACGCGATCGAACAGAATCCTGGCAAGCCCGAGTTCCTGCACACAATCCGCGGCATGGGATATCGCTTCGATCTTCCCAGTTGAGAGAACCATCCATGGTAAATCAACGAGCGCACCGCATGCGGTGCGCTCGATTTGGTTTGCGCTGGCGCGCGAAGCTGCATTATCCGACGTGTACACGCTCCGTGACTAGACCGGTCTGTCCCTCTGCGTCGACCGCTCGCGCAGCAACCCTGTAATTCCCGGCTTCTAGATAGGAGTGTCCGAGCCGCGTGGCGATGCGCCCCTGCTGCCAGCCTCTGACCGACTGAGTCTCGCTACGAAACATTCGGCCATCAAAGTCCCAGTCCAGCTCGAACGCCGTTAGAGCATCCAGGTCGAGATTCGAGAGCCGAGCCTCTACGTCCAGGTTCTTGGTCGTGACTTTAATTCTCGGTCGCAGCACATGATGATTCTGGCTGGCCTTATCCACCCAAACGCTGAAGCCTCCCGCTTCTGGCTCGAGCAAGAGCCGGCGGCGCGTGGTATTTATGGCCACTGAGGAGACATCGCAGGCAAGCCATCTGCGTCCCAAACGTCGTGCGACGGCTATGGATGTCCCGGAACCGCAGAAGAAATCTGCTACCAGGTCTCCCGGGCTGCTCGAGGCCATTATGATGCGCTCGAGCAGCGCCTCCGGCTTCTGAGTTGGATAGCCAGTTCGCTCACTGTGCAATCGCGCCACTACCGGGAAGTACCACCAGTCTTCCGGCACTTTGCCGCGTTCGAGGTCCGGACGCTTGCCGAATCCGGCTTTCGGGGAGGAAAAGGTCTTGACCGTGGATGCTTGGTAGGGAACCCGCACCGCATCTGCGTTGAACGTGTACTCCTTGGATTTCGTATAGACATAGATTGTGTCGTGTTTTCGCTTGAATGCGCTTCGGATTGGGGAGGGTCCATGATAAGTCCAGATGATCTCGTTCAAGAGATGCTCAGGGCCAAAGATCTCGTCCAGTAGCACACGGGCGTAGGCCGCAGCGTGCCAATCGAGATGCAAATACAGGGTGCCCGAGTCTGCCAGCAACGTGTGCATGAGGCGCAGTCGGCTGTAGAGCATGTTGAGGTAGTCCGCACGATCGCTCCATTGATCTTGGAACCCCGCGGCAGTTTTCCAGCTTTCTGGCCGGCGGGAATCTTCCCCGTGGCCGGTTCGAACCCGGTACGACTTGCCGGATAGAAACGGCGGGTCAGCATAGATGAGGTCGATTTTGCCCGCATAGTCAGCCAGGAGCGCGCTCATGACCCCAAGATTCTCGCCCTGGATCAGGCGCTGATGCTCCTGCTCAGGCGTCTCTTGAAGCAAAACAGCCGCGCTTTGGAGGAGCTGCAGCGGAGGGGGTATGGCTGCCTGCTTACCTTTCCACTGCAGCGCAAGCTCGTCATTCTTCACGCGTTTCCAGGTCCACGGCCAAACTGCTCCTCCAGGATCTCTGGCAGACGAGGTTGGCCGATCTCTTCCAGATAATAGCGAACATTCTGGTACGGCTTATTGAGATCGAGCAGGTGACCCAGGTCGATCGGGGTGCCGATGATCACGATCTCTGCATCGGCAGAATTGATGGTCTTCTCGAGTTCTTCCATCTGCTCTGAACCATAGCCCATCGCAGGTAACACAGCGCCTGTAGTGGGGTATTTGGCGTAGGTCTCCGATATGGAACCTTGCGCATAGGGACGAGGATCCACTATCTCCTCGGCTCCGTTTCGCCGGGCTGCGATCCAGCCCGCTCCGAAGGCCATCCCTCCGTGAGTCAGAGTGGGACCGTCTTCGACCACGAGCACGCGCTTGCCACGAATCGCATCTGGATTATCGACTTGTATCGGGGAAGCGGCCTCAATAACCTCGGCCTCAGGGTTCAAGGTGGCGACGTTCTCGCGCACCGTATCGATGTCATCTTCTGCCGCCGTATCAATCTTATTGATGACGATCAGATCTGCAGCTCGCACATTGGCTTCTCCCGGATGGTAGAGCAGCTCATGGCCCGGACGATGAGGATCCACGACTACAATCGCTAGATCACTCTTGAAGAAAGGCAGATCGTTGTTGCCCCCATCCCATAGGACGATATCGGCCTCTTTCTCGGCTTCTCGCAAAATCGCACCGTAATCAACACCTGCGTAGACCACCGTCCCCTGGGCCAGGTGCGGCTCATATTCCTCTCGCTCCTCAATACTGCAAGCGTAACGGTCCAGGTCTTCGTGGCTGGCAAAGCGCTGCACCGCCTGGACTTTCAAATCACCGTAGGGCATAGGATGACGAACGACCGCTAGCTTGTGGCCGAGCTCCCGCAGGATGGCCGCTACTTTCCGGCTTGTCTGGCTCTTTCCGCTCCCCGTGCGCGCAGCACAGACTGAAACGACAGGCTTCGACGACTCAATCAGGGTCGATCCCAATCCCATTAGCCGAAAATCAGCGCCTGCGACCAAAACTCTGGAGGCGATATGCATGACGTAGATGTGCGTAATATCACTATAGGCGAACACGACCTGCGATATACGCTCCGACTCGATCAATGCTTCGAGCTGGTCTTCAGGGTAGATCGGAATGCCGCTGGGGTAGGCCTCGCCGGCAAGCTCAGCAGGATAGGTCCGATCCTCGATGTTTGGGATCTGAGTGGCGGTGAATGCCACTACTTCATAGGCCGGATTGTCTCGGAAGTACACGTTGAAGTTGTGAAAGTCGCGGCCCGCGGCTCCCATGATCAGTACTCGGTCTGGCTCCATTAGAGTTCGATACCCTTCCTTCCTGCTCCGTTACATTCGATCTGGAGCTTCGACATCCAATAATCTCAGGCTATTGGCAAGCGTGTGCTTGGCGGCTGCGGTCAAGCGAATTCTGGCCTCCCGTTGCTCAGATCGCAAGACGGGCACCTTGTGATAAAAGGCATGGAATGTCCTGGCAAGCTCAAAAGCATAGTTTGACATGTGGAGAGGCTTATATTCTATGGCGGCCCGCTGCACAACCTCGGGGAATTGTGAGATGCGCTCGATCAGCTCTGATTCCATTTCGAGCAATTCGTAGTCGAAGCTCGCTTCCGCAGGCACGCCCTCGGACTTTCTCAAGATACTGTTGGCCCTAACATGCGCGTTCTGAATATACGGGGCCGACTGACCCTCGAAACTCAACGCTTTGTCCCAATCGAATACGATACCCTTCGTGTTATCCACCGAGATCAGCGCATAGTTCAGCGCACCCAGTCCGACCTGGCGGGCGACCACCGCGCGTTCGTCCTCGGAGAGGGAGGGATTCTTCTCACCGATGATGGCGAGCACGCGGCGCTGCGCCTCTTCGGCAACATCCATGAACAGCACCACGTTTCCCATCCGGGAAGACATCATCCCCCCGGGCAAGGTCACAAAGCCATAGGAGAGATGGTGACATTTCTTGGCTTGCTCAAATCCCCACAGCTCGAGAATCTTGAATACTTGCTCGAAATGCAGGCTCTGCCGTACATCGACGACGTAGACCGACCGATCCACATCGTAGGTTTCGAACTTGCGCTTGGCCAAGGCCAGATCCTTTGCCGAATAGAGCGTCGTGCCATCCTGCCGCAGCAGGACGGACGTGCGGTATTTTTCCCGATCCAGACCGAGCTTCTCGTCAATCTTCACGAACACCGGGCCGCTGGGTCGCTCGTCCTCCGCGATGCCCAGGGAAATGAGCTCCTCGACGATTTCCTTGGCTGGTTCGTCCATTTCGCTCTCAAAGAAATAGACGTCGATCTCCGCACCCAGCATGTCGAGAATGTCGTAGAGCTCATCCAGACTCCACTCCCGGGTTCTCAGCCACAGCTCGCGAACCTCCGGGTCTCCACTGTCCCAGAGCCGGAACATCTCCCGACGCTCCGCGTCGTACTGCTCGCGCAGCTCGCGCTCCTCGCTAGTCTCATCCTCTTTAGGAGTGAGCAGCGTAGAGGCTTCATGGTAGATCCTGGCCAGCCACTGGCCCCGCTCATGGACGCCTTCGGGCTCCTGGCCGTAGTGGAATTTCTTGTAGGCCCAAACAGATGTGATCACTCCTAGACCGATGTCTCCCGGGTAGGAGGCTCGTACCGTCTCAAAGCCAGCGAATTCGACGAGCCTGGCGAGCGATTCTCCAAGGATGGTATTTCTCGCATGGCCGATGTGGAAAGAGTGGTGTGTGTTTGGCTGGGCATACTCCACCATGACCCGCTCGCCTTTTGGGTCGCCTCGGCCAAAATCCTGTTCTTGCTGCAAGACGGTGTCAACGACGCGCGCAGCGTACGTGGCAGTGTCGAAATAGGCGTTGATGTAAGCCTTCTCAGCCTGCACAAGTTCAAATGCGTCAGGCGAATCAATTTCGCGCGCGGCGAGCGCCGCGATCTCTTGGGCACGCCTTGGAACATCCGCCTCTTTTCCCTCAAGTGCCGCAGCCTGGAAAGCAATCGCCGTTCCGACGCCCCAGCGACCTCGAAAGGGAGTGGGATTCCACTGAATCTCTTCAGGATAGGGAATGTGGACGCGGTCCAGGGCTTCCCGAAGGCTTGCAGTGAGCTTAAGGATCTCCGCGTCGAACATTGGAGGGGCTACATTTCTAAAGGAATGCGAAAAACGCAGAGTGCCAAATAAAAAGACCCCGACCACCAGCGTCGAGGCCCCAGCGGGTACGCTACGATTGACCTAGCCTTTAATGAGAGCTGCGAGCTGACTCATCAATCGGCCCTTCCGTCTGGCAGCATTGTTCGAATGAATAACGCCCTTGGCGGCCGCCCGGTCGAGCTCGCGCGCGGCCAAGAGCACTGCGGCGGAGGCTGCTTCCGGATCTCCAGAGCCGAGTGCGGCTCGCGCACTCCGCACCTGATTGCGCGCCCGGGCACGGTCTGCCTTGTTGCGCACGCGGCGTTTCTCGTTTTGGCGAATTCGTTTCTTAGCGGATCTTGTGTTTGCCAATCGCTATTCCAGTCTGCTATGGCACTCTAATGTGCCACAATCCAGCGTGTCATTTTAGCGTAGTGAGGGTGGAATGTCTAGAGAGCGCATTCCCTCACCGAAAATGTTACCGACGGCATGTGGTTCCCTCAAGTGAAAATGCTACCGAGGAAGCCATGGCTGTCGATTTGCCTTGACACGGTGCTGGAATTGGCAGACGGGCGTGTATGCTCCAGGGTGGAAAAGGATGAGGGCTAGCTCCCCACGTCCGGGCAGGTGACGTCCAGGGAGAAGGGAACTGTCTCTTGGGTGTACTGCTCCGTTAGCTCGAAGGGCGCCGGAGCGTAAAGGCGCGTGCCCTGGATGACGAGCGGGCTCTCCCAGACGGTGTCGTCATTCCTGAAGTAGCGCTTGGGATCGCGGAAACTCAAACTCACAAACTGTGGGCCTCCCTCTCCAGCGAGGTCCACGCTCAGATCGTAGCGCTCGCTTTGCCCCTCGACTATGGCGCGCCCATCACCCTGGGAAACGAGGCAGGTCTCAGGGTCGAAGGCGAAGCGTTCACCATCCAGGAGGAAGCTGCCCTGGCCGGGGTCGGGCAGGGGAATTCCCGTCACCTCGGCTGCCAGCTCCGAGCTGGTGTCGAAGGTGCCCCCATAGGTCTCGCAGGTGGCCTCGAAGCTCAGACGAATGGGGCGCATTCGGTCCTCCGGGTTGGTGAAACCAAGCCCGCCGTCGGCGGTCTTGAAGCGGCCGTCGTCGAATTCGATCCTCCACGGATAGAATACAAAACTGCTGTAGGTCCAACTCTGTGATGGGTCGTCAGGCGCGATGCGTGAGATCATGGCTTTGCTCGTGCTCGTATATAGGTTTTTTCCGAATTCAATCCCGAAAAGCGAACCATCCTTCTGCACACCGACCCCTCCAACGTCGAGGATCTCCCACCCCTCTCCGCCAGGGTCCACATAAAACGCGGTCTCATCCGAATCCTCCGGATAGGCGTCGTCATCCCAGCCAAGCGGTTTGCCGCAGATGTAGATCTCGAAGGTATACGGTACGCCGTCCACGACAGCCGTTCCGGTGCCGGTAGCGCGGCGGTTGAAGCCCACGCCGGCCGGCGTGGGCGCACCGCCGGGTACGAGGGGCGATGCTACCTCGTCCTGCGGCGTGTCTTCTGGTGCTGGATCGACAGGCGCCTCGTCAACCGCCTGCGTGGCGACCGGAGCGCCGGACGCGTCGTCAACCGCCTGAGTTGCGACCGGAGCGCCGGATGCGTCGTCAACCGCCTGAGCGGCGGGCGAGGGGTCCTCACCCCCACATGCTGCCAAAATGAGAGCAGCGGAGAACAGTGCAAACGAGAGTGTGAGACGAAGTTTCATCTTCGGGGTTCCTTTCTGCCTTCGCGACAAAGCTAGCCCTCGGCATTTAGGCTGCCGCAGATGGCCTTTGGCGCGCTCCCTCTTCCCAACATGAAACCTGCAACATTTTCACGCCGCCCCTGTAATCATCAATAGAACAGATCTAATACAGGAGGATTCATAATGGTTAATCGCCGGTCAATTCTAAGACCGTTGTTCACATCCCGACCGGCAAGCTGGGTTGTGTATATTGGCGTGATCTGGGGCATGTTTTTCGTCGCTCTCGGTGCCATCACCGAACCAACGCCGGAGAATTGGACCTTGCTGGCCAGCATCGCCGCCAGCGGATTGTATACCGTAGGACTGTACCTGACCCGGCCGTTTTGGCTGCCCCGGCTGGCCCGACGGCCGTTGCGGAACGCCAGCTTGCTTGGCATCTTCAACGCCGCCGTCGTCGAGACCATCTTCCTGGCATTTGAAAAACTGATGGGCGCCGAAGGGGTAGCCGCCCATCCCAACCTGCTCATCGACCTGGCGATGACCCTGCCCTGGTATGCAATGCTGGTCATCGCCTTCGTGAAGCTGCAGCAACGCCGGCGCTTCTCCCCGGCCGTCGTCTTGCTCTTGGGCGCAGTTTACGAATTGGGAGCCGATGGCGTCGCCGGTCCACTGGTTGGGATGCTGTTTGGCGACTTTCAACTGCTGACTCTTGAATACTGGCTGTTCTTGGGCCTGTTCGGTTTTTGGGCGTTCATCCCGGTTTATAGTTCGATGGTCTTGGCGCCCGCCTGGCTGATCGAGACCGCTCCGCGTGTGCCCCAACCGGCGCTCCCTGCCTGGCGCGACGCCTTGAAGCCGCTGCTCTGGTTGATTCCATTTCTTGTCTACCTGCTGATATTGATCCTTCTCCTGGGCGCCTTCAATCTAGCCTGACAATTAAGTGCGGGGCACTTCCACGGAGAACTCCCAAATGAAATGGCCTGTTGTCATTGCGCTGACGATGCTGATGGCCGGGGCTGCGGCGACGAGTACGAGTTTGACTGTCGTATATGGCGATCGAACCTGGCTGGAGACCGGCCACAGCTTTCTCAAGTTCACAGGAATACTATGAAAAGTCACCGCCGGCCGATCATAACCTTACTCATCCTGGCTCCGGTGACGGGAGAACTACTTTCCGGCTCCGCGCCGCCGTCAGAATTCTTTAACCCGTTCACCTTTCTTCCGCTAATTGCCCTATATGGCAGCGGCGCGCTGCTTACCCGTGAATTGGCGCGCCGTTGGGGCAAGGGCTGGGCCAGCATCCTGCTGTTGGGAATGGCTTATGGCATCTATGAAGAAGGAATTGTCGTTCGCAGCTTCTTCGACCCGACCTGGATGGATTTGGGATTGTTGGCGGAATACGGCCGTTATCTGGGCGTTAATTGGGTATGGGCGCTTGAATTAACCCTCTTCCACGCGGTCGTCAGCATCATGATCCCCATTATGCTGGTCGAAATGCTGTTCCCCGCCCATCGCAACTCTCCCTGGTTAAATCGTTCCGGCTTGATCGTGTATTCGTTGCTCTTATTATCCATGATGGCCATGGGGCCGTTGTTTGGCATGCAAGCTTCTCTCCCGGCCTTATCAGGTTCCGTATTGGCGATTGGCCTGTTACTGCTGTTGGCTTATTCGTGGCCCGTGAGCATGAGAGACGACAAGGGGCAGCGGCGAGCGTTTCCGGCAGGATGTTTTGTATTCATGGGCTTTGCGGGCGCGGCCGGTTGGCTCATCACCATCTTTGTCCTGCCGGAGTTAAGTGTGCCGGCGCTGGTTGACTTATTTCTCGGCGCATTCTGGCCTTTGCTCATCACCGTTCTGGTATGGATTCTAAGCCGGCGCGGCTGGCGGGATCGCCAACAATGGGGGTTGGTTGCCGGCATCCTGCTCCTGTTCATCTTCCTAGCGTTCATCGCCGAAGCTGACAATGCCACTCGCCCGGACAACACCGCCGGAATGGCGCTTGTTGGGTTGACGTTCCTGGGTTTCATGGCGGGGTTGGGGGTGAAAGTCTGGCGGCGCCCGCCCGCAGTAAGCAAGGCTGCCCCATGAGCGATAGCCTCGCGCTGGATTTCTCCCGCTATGATTTTGCAGCGGGTTGGTCTCGGGAACACAGCAGGCGCATGCTGGCGCAGAGTTTGGGGTGTAGTTGAAGCTCGCGTCACGCGCCCAAAAGACATAACAATACTGTGTGCCGTTGGTTACCGTGGTGTCGGTGAAAACGCCCGGTGGGGGGGGGGTCACTGCCGTAATACCACCGGCAAGTACACATCATAACTAGCCGCCCGTGGCGTCAGGCTGGGTGTGTTGTGTTCCATGATGATGCCGCCCACCAGTTCACCATCTACATACCCTTCCACGGCCACCTGAACCAGGTCCCCCTCTAGCATCTCGCTGCCGGGGTAAAGTGTCAATGTCGCCGTCGCCACTTCAGTGGCGGCCAGCGTGAAGAACGGGCTGCTCAATTCGTAGGTCCAGTCCAGTGGCAGATTGAGCGGCCGTACCACCAGCTCTACATCGCGGGTGTTGTTGAAGGGATGGCCGACGTCGAAGGTGAATGGTAACGGCCGTACAAACACCGAATTTACAACCACCGAATTTACCCCATTGGTTGAACGGCCCAGGGACGGGTACGTTCCCCGCAACCGGCTGGCGATGGCGCGCGCATCTGTCTGAATATTCCCTAAGGCCCAACTCCAAGAGATTATCTCGAATGGGCTGCGATCATAGTCAGCCACCAGATCAGTTTCGAGTTGTGAGATGAGTTCGGTCGAGAGGCCGGTTTGCTGGTAGAAAGTCTTAGTTTCCGTGTCAAAGCCGGTGCTGGCAATTTCATCTCGCGTTGTCTGGAAATCTACCGGCAGATAGTAGGTAGTGTCCGCGCCCGGGCTGACGGCCAGCAGGGCATCAATCTCATTGGCAAACTCGTCCAGCTTGTCTGCGTACTGGTTGCCAAAGCCCCGGTACGCCTGGTATTGCAGATCGAGATAAAAGAAGGGGTTGCTATTCACTGCTGCGCGCCCGCCACTGCCGCCACCGATGGAAACTGTGCTTGCCTGGGACGCCCAATTCATGCGCTGCGACGTTGCCCCCATCGCCAGGTTCAGTGACAGTAGTTCTGCCGTGGTGCCTGCCAGGTTATTAAGAGCATCTGCTTGGGCCTGGGTAATCTCGCTATCGGCCGTGATCAGGGGCGGTGAATACGTCGGCGGCGTCACCACCACCTGGTAGTCGCGCGCGCCGCCAACGCCAAAGCGGGCAAATTGCAGGCTTTCGCTAAGGCACTGGTTCGCCTTCTTGGCCAGATTATAGAGCTTGTAAAAGGTGTGGGCTACCTTGAACAGGCCGCCTGGCGTTTTGGGGAGAGCCTGGCTGGGGTTGAGCGCATCGGGATTGCAGGGGTCCTGGTTGGTATTTTGCTGCAAAGAGGTGGTGGTGGTGGCAGCCTGCGCTGACTGCAATGACTGCCCATCATCTACAGTGATGCTCGCCAGGATGCAGAGATGGCCGGTTTTGGTTGGCAGCCAGACGCCGGAAGCATCCCACGACTCGCCGGGCTGCAAGGTTTGGGCGGCTGTATAGACAGGCGTAAAGCTGGCGCCTATGTTCAGGTTGCTGACCTCATACACGACGGTGACGTCTACCGGGTACGTATTGCCATTGCGCATGGGGATGCTCATCCCAACCGGGAAGCCTACCTGGTAGGGCTTGCCGGTGATGATCAGATCCGGCGAAGCGTAGGGGGTACCGTCGGCGCTGATAAGGCCACCGGCGTCGCTGTTGCCTTGCCAGAAGGTGACGCCGCCAATCCCGGCCACGGGCGTGTCATCGGTGACGTTGTAGGCGGTCAGGTAGGCGTAGCCAGGATTTGTGCCTGTGACCACGGCCGTGACCCGGCCATTGCTATCTGTCACCCCTGAAGGCTGCTGGACGCTGCCCACTGTCGCCCTCAACTGCACTTGCTTACCAGACAATGGATTACCCTGGGCATCGCGCAAGGTTATTTCCACCTGGGCCGCGTCCACGCCATCGGTGATGATGTAGAATTTGTCGGCCACGATGCGGCCCCGGTCTTGCAAACTGCCGCTGCCTGGCAGCCAGGGGTCGTAGAGGACGCCGTTGCTGACATTGCTGCCGCTGCCGCTGTTGGTCCGGCCGTTGCCACAAGCATCGTTGCCACCATCACTATCGGCCGGGCCGTTATTCGCGCCCCAAAAGTTACCAATCGCATCAATGCAGGTGTTGTTGCCGTTGTCTGTTGTACTGACCCCGGCGGTGACGTTATTGGCGATGGTGCTGTTGCGGATGATGGCGGAAAAGCCTGATAAGAATTCCAGCCCGGTATCATTCAACTCAAAACTGCTGTTGTTGATAGTGGCCTGGCCATTTCCCCCACCGCCCCCTCCGTAAAATCCGGCCGAGAGGCTGTTTTGCACCGATACATAATCCAGATTGACCGCCCCAGAACCTAGCTGGTAAATGGTGCCGACCACACTGTCGCCACCGTATGAGAAATTGACGTAGTCGAGGGAAACGGCCGTGTCTGAATATAATGAGGCTCGCAAATGACCCCAGGGGGCGCTGAACTCATCCAGGCGGGTAAAGGTGACGGGTTCAGCCGCCGTGCCATTAATTACCAGCGAACCGCGCCGCCCAAAGCTGGAGCCAATTAACACATCCGTCTGGGGGTACATGAGAAATGTCAGGCCGGGGTCAATCGTTAAGACGGCCGGCGGATCGGTGGTTTCAGCGGATACCGAGAAGTCACCCAACACCTCGATGGGGACGCCAGGGTTACGCCAATATTGGCTGTACTTCAAATGGCTGCCGCCACCGCCCCGAATCTGGATGACATTGGGCTGGTTGCTGGTGTAGCTGTTGCCGCTGCCCAGACCGCCCAGCGCTTCGGCGTCGGCCAGGATGGCGGCGTTGGCGCTGTTGTTGATGGTGACGTTGGTGATGCTCGGCGGCGTGGGGTCGGACGGTAACATGCTCAGGCTGATGCCATACGCGCCGCTGTCGTTGATGGTCACATTGTCAATGGCAGGAGAGGGCAGCGCCGTTGTCCCGGAATTATTATTAACCTTAATCGCGCCGTTATCCGCGTTGGGGTCATTGCCGCCGCCGTCGTTCAAGGTGACATATTGCAAGATTGAATATTCGCCCTGGTTCGCGAATGAGATGCTGTCCCAATTGGTAGCCGGATTATCGGCCGAGAAGGTGATGGGTTGGGCCGCTGTGCCCCTGGCAACCAGATCGGCCCCACCCGATACTTGTATTTTGTATGCACCACACAGGGTCACGTTTGAGCCGGCCGTAATGGTGAGCGTGACATTGTTGCGAATCGTCACGCCACTGGTCACAAATAAATCGCCGGAAAGGGTGACATCGTTGGTTTGGTAGACGCCAAAGAAGTTACCGCTGCTGCAATCGGCGATAGGTGCGGCGCCGGCGGCGGCGGCAAACCAGAGTATGGTTGTGAGAGTGGCAGCTGCCAGTAGTGCCGTAGCCCCCACCCTTGCCCGAGACTGAGATAAGTTATTTACCTGGTTACTTTTCATTTTCTGCTCCTCGTATTGTTATCTCAGGGATGAAAGGAAGACTTTTTCACTGGTTCAATCCCCCATGCGTATGGTAAAAACGTATGTCGCGCTACGGCCGCCGCCGGTGGCGCAAAAAACCATCTCATCCCCTGTGCCGTCGGCCGCCATCGTCTTCGACTGCCCGACGCCCACGCTTCCCGTCGTGCCCAGGGTGTCGTTATTGGCGTTGACCAGGCGGAATCCCAGCGTATTGCCGAAAAACTCATCAGGCGTGCTGCTCACTTCCACCGTCACCTGGCTGCCCGCCGTGCTCGGAAAGCGGAAACAATCTTCATCCCTCGGGGCCAGGAAAGCGTTGAGGGTATTGCCCAGCGTCACCGCGGTGGCCTCCGCGATCGTATCGCCGGCGTCGCCGCCGCTGCCGGCATCATCCTGGGCGGCGATCACAATCTCTAGCTCATATTGGCCGCGCACAAAAGCCCCTTGCTGCCCGCCGATGTAGACGACATACCGGCTTTCTTTCGTATTGCTGTCGGCAAAGGTATAGCCATTGCCGGGCCCAATAGTCTCGCGCATGTCCAGGCTGGTCGCGCTGCGGAGCAACGGTTCGCTATCAACCGAAGGTTCTGCGTACAGGCTGGTTTCACTCTCCGGGCTGTTGCGCACGGTGATGAGAACGGTGCTGTAAGCGGGCGCGGTGAACTGGAAGGTGTCCCCCAGGTCTTGATCGCCCAGAATGCCGGTGTAGACTCCGGCGCCTCCAATCGGAGATCCGGAAACGACCTGCGTATCGCTCAGCGCGTCGCCGCCGATGCCAGCATCATCCTGCATGCCGATGTCGTAGGAGAAGTTGTAGGCGGTATTGCCAAACAGCCCTCCTGTCACAGACAGCATGAATGCGCCGCCGCCCTCATCGCTGGCAATAAAACGCATCTGTTTGTTTTGCCCCACAGGGACGTTTAGCTGGGCGGATCCCCCGGAGAACCCGCCGCCCGTGCTGAATACGCTGATTGAATAGTCGCCGGTGCTGTCGGCCGGGTTGTCGGCCGTTACCGTAAGCATGGCGGAAGGGGGTAGCGTGATTCGGTAGTAGTACTGGGCGTTGTTGGGCGTCAATAGGCCGCTCACCGGTTGACCGTCTGCCAGTTCGATGGGGTTATCCAGAGTTGTGCCGGCGCCGGTGTCCGGGGTGGCGTCGGCGGCGGCAGCTACGGCCGTTGCCCCCGCTTCAAATTGCTCCAACCCGGCCTGTGCCGTGGCGATGATGCCCTCATCATCTATGCTTTCGATTGCTTTTTCGGCCACGCTCTGCCCCAGGTTGCAGGCAACGACCGCTGACGACAGAATCAATAGCAGAAACCACGGAAAAAATGCTTTGCTTCGTTTCTGGATAAACATGGTATCTCTCCCTCACGCTTTAATTTGTTCCTTCAGCAGGCTCGCCAAGGCTCGCACCGGGCGGGCGTCCGCTATACTGCTCCTGCAAAAAAGCAACCAGTCCGGTCACATCTACAAAATTGCGCTGTTCACTCGACGCCGGGTTTTCCAGACGAAACCGCCAGTAGGCGGGGCCTTTTCCCCCCTGGGGTTCCATCCAGCAACGTAAAATTAACACCTGTGAATTCGAGAGCATTCTCTCCTCTTTCGCTCATTGCCCTATACTCGGCGCGGGCGCCATTTGGCGCCCCTTCCAGAGTAAAAAATGTTGGCTCATGTTAAGAACTAGTGCAAACGGACGACAGCAGAGATGAAATCGGGAGACACACACTTCTGATTGACGGCAAACTCGTGAATGGCGACGTAAGCGGACAAATGCTGCTTGTGAACCCCACGAAAGGGACGTAGGAAATTGCGTAAGCTTGTCCAACCGCCTTCATTGGAATTGACATGAACCTATCGGATACCATCACCATCAGCATCACGTGCCCACTCATTCCGGCTGTGACAAACGGTGAGACGGAGACGCTTGAGCTGATTGTAGCTGTCATGCTCATCGGTGTATAAGGTGGCCTCTGTTTGGGTAAATCGCTCCACAAAAGGACACAACGTAGCCCCTTGAGTATTCTTCATCACCCGCATGCGTACCTGGCGTGATTGGCGGCCAATGACGGCGCACACCGGTGGTCGGTCATTGGCATACGTGCCCCGACTACGCCTTTTATTGGCCCGTCGGCGAGGCGGGTCTTCTCGGTCGCCATGCCATGCACCTTTTTCCCCCCGCATTTTGGAACATCTCATCGGTTTCTACTTCCTCATCCGCCAACGGAGTCTCTGGCTGCTCTCGTTCGGCATTGGCCTGCAATTGGTGGCGCACGGCCGTGGCCGTCGGCCGGCCGATGGCCAACTCTCGCGCCAGTTTCGCCGTCGGTTTACCTTGGCAAACACCCTGGATGAACAAAATCGTTTGCTCTGGCCGGAAATATCGCCCTTCAAAGACGGTACCGCAGCAGTCCCGTTACCCGGCTTGAATGGCAGTCAAATACCGCGCTCAGGACGCGCTGGAGCAGTCTCCGGACCCGCGAGTAATTCTCGGAACTAACACTCCCTTCCTAATCGCGGCCCTTACCTCTAAGGTAGCGGGGCCGTTACCAGGGGCAAGAACAACTTGTTTTGCCCGCCGCCTTGTTCCGGACACGATACCTGGGCGTCTTCGACAATTTCGAAGTATTCGAGGGTTGTCGAGGCATTGAAGAAATCCATGTCCTCGATGACTCTGCTCGTTATGAGGCGCGTGCCATCGTAATTGATTCCACCCCACCACAATGCCTCATCGAAAAAGGGCTCAAGCAGCGTGTCGGTGAGCTGGGTGAACGTATCCGTCGCAACGTCATACAGATAAAACTCCATGTTCCCGTCAGAATTGCCACCCGTCAAGTCGGCCGTGGCACTGAACGAAATCCGCGCGCCGTCTCCGCTAATCTGGGCATATTGGGGAAAGCCGCCAAGTGCGGGGATATTCGTGACCTGCGTGGTCGTGACGGTGGTCGCATCATAAAGGAACACTTCGCTGCCGCCATCGGGGTTGGCTCCAGTGGGGTCCTCGCGAGAAACGTACACGATGCGGGTTCCGTCGGCGTTCATCGGCGGACGGCCAAGGCCGACCATGAAAAATCCGCCTACCGGCCCCGAGGTATTGGTGACCTGCGTCAAGCTGATCGTCGTGGTGTCGTAAAGGAATATCTCGTGTCCCCCATCCGGGTTCCCCCCAGTCAGGTCGGCCGGGGCGCTGAACGCAACGCGCGTTCCATCTGCGCTGAGAGCGCCTGGAACTGGCCAGGTGCTGACATCTGTTCCGTCGCCGGCGAGGTTGGTAATCTGCGAGAACGTGCCGCCCGCCACGTCATAGAGGAAGATCTGTGCCGACGCGCCAGGGTTGCCGCCGGTCGGGTCGTCGGTGGAGATGTAGGCAATCTGGGAGCCGTCGGCGCTGACGACGGGGACTCTGCTGAAGATGTCGAAACCCGTCAGCGGGGAGTCGGTAATCTGGGTGACGGTGTCGGATATGACGTTATACAGGAATACCTCTAGACTGCCGTCGGCGTTTGTCCCGGCCAGGTCACCCATGCTAGTCAAGGCAACCAGCGATCCATCGGCATTGGCCGTCATCTCAAATATGCCGAAGTTCTCGTCGTTGAGCTGAGTAAAAGCCTCTGTGGTCGCATCATAGGCGAACAGCCGCATTGCGCCACCTGGATTGTCACCTGCCCAATCGCGCGGTGAGGCGAAGGTAATACGGTTACCGCTGTCGTCGAGCGTCGCGAACCAGAAATCACTGACCCCAAAAGAAGAGTCTGTGACTTCGGCGACGACGGTCGTGCACACATCCTGGGTCTGAGCCATCGTTAGAGAGACCTGAGCCGCCACCAGAGTGACTGACACCAAAGCGGTGACCAGCAAGTACAGCTTGCCAACGTGAACGGGGTATACAGTCCTGTGTCTCACAGAACATCCTCCCTCAATCTGTATTGCAATGTTAGTTTATAGCCACGACGAGCATATACCGTACCAGGCAAGCGTGATTTCAACGTGAACTGGGGGCTGGGGGATTGTATACTAGCCCCTGGTCCCCAAGAAAAGCACCATTATTAATCAGTACTGGCAAAGATCAAGGGATGCAGAAGACAATATTGCAACTCAGGTTGTTGGCAGGGGCGAAAGTGGTGCAGGTGACGGCGGCGGGGGAAACGGCCGTCCCCGACTTCGCCTCTCTCAAAGTGCAGGCCATCCTCTTTTATCTGGCCGTCACCGGACGGCCCGCCTCCCGCCAAAAGCTCATCGGCCTGCTCTGGCCGGATGTGCCCCAGCAGAAGGCGCGCACCAGCCTGCGCAGCGCGCTCTACAATTTGCAGCGCGCCCTACCCGACGCCCTGGATGTCACCCGCAAGCAGGTTTCCCTTTCCCCGGCGTGCGCCCTGAAACTGGATATGACCCGGTTTGAGGCGGACATCGAGGCGCAGGAGATGACGGCCGTGCGCCGAGCCGTCGCCCTGTATGCCGGGGATTTTCTGGAAGGGTTCAGCATCGAGAACGCGCCGGAATTTGATTACTGGCGGCTGGTGGAGCAGGAACGACTGCGCCACAAGATGTTGACCGGGTTGACCTGGCTGATTGAGCAGGATACGGCCGCCGGCAATTTGGAGCAGGCAGCACAACTGCTGCGTCGGTTGCTGGCGCTGGAGCCCTGGCGGGAAGAGGCGCACCGCCGACTGCTGCTGCTGCTGGCCCGCCAGGGCGACTATGAGGCGGCGCTGGCGCAATTTGACCGCTGCCGCGAACTACTGGTTGCGGAGTTGAACGTGGAGCCAATGCCAGAGACGGTCTCGCTTTATGAACGGGTGCGCTCGGCGCGCACCTTACCGCCTAAACAATTGCCACCTCAGCCAACCCCATTTGTCGGCCGCATAGATGAACTGGCCCAGTTGCAACAATGGCTGCTCACTGACGATGCGCGCTTAGTGACGATAGTGGGGCTGGGCGGCGTCGGCAAAACCCGGTTAGCATTGGCATTGGCGGCATCAATGGAAGCTGCTTTTTTGGAAGGCGTTTATTTTGTGCCTTTAGCGGCCGTCACGGGTGCAGAAGGCTTGTTCACGGCCGTAGCCAAAGCATTAACTCTCAAACTACACGGACGTACGGAACCCGACCAGCAAATCGCTGAATATCTTCAGGAAAAAGAGGCACTACTCATCCTGGACAACTTTGAGCAGCTCGCCGACAAAGCCGCCGCCCTGGAACTAATCTTGACAACCGCACCCCAAGTGAAACTGCTCGTTACCTCTCGTGAACGGCTTCATTTGCGCTGGGAACGGCCGTTTCCATTAACAGGCATGCCGGGCTCGGAACCAAACACCATACTGCAATCGCCTGCCGGACAGCTTTTCCGGCAGACGGCCGTGCAGGCCAGGCCAGATTTCACTGCTGATGAAGCTGATAGGCAGGCCATTCACCAGATTTGCCAGATGGTCGAAGGGCTGCCTTTGGGCATTGAACTGGCGGCCGCCTGGACAAGGCTGTTGCCCTGCGCCCAGATTGCCGCAGAAATGAATCAGGATCACACATTATTGGCGGCGTCTCAGTTACGTGGGCCAGAACGCCAGCGCAGTTTGAGGGCCACTTTTGCTTATTCATGGCGCATGTTGTCTGAGGATGAGCAGGCGGTCTTCACCAGGCTTTCCGTTTTTCAGGGTGGGTTTGGCCGCCAGGCTGCCCAGGCTGTGGCCATTGCTCCTTTACGCACCTTATCCGCCCTGGTAGATAAATCTTTACTTCGAGTATCCGGGGACGATCGCTACCAGATGCACGAATTGCTGCGTCAATTTGCAGCCGAAAAGTTGGCAGAATCGCCAAATGTAAGGATTGAAACGGAAGCTGCTCACGGGCGTACTTCCCTGGAATGGCTGGCCGGACAGGAAACGAACCTGAAACAGGCTGGGCTGGAAAAGACGGCCGATGCCATCCAGTCCGATTGGGATAATATTCGCTGCGCCTGGCAATGGGCCATCGAGCAACGAAGATTGGAGCTTATTGACCATTCATTAACCACCCTGTACGAATTTTGCAGCCTGAGACAGTTATACAAAGAAGGGAAGGCGCTATTTTCGCTGGCAGCAACGGCCGTGGCCCAACATCCGGGCCATGAAAGTTTACTGGCCCGGCTAAGATTAGCCTTGGGCGCTTTTTACGATTATCTGGGCATGACTGAAGAAAGTTTAAGCTTGTTCCGGGAAAGTGAACCGATTTTGCGTCAGGCAAATCTAAAACATGAATGGGCGCTGAACTTAATGTGGACTGGTTTTTCCATCAGCTACACGGGTTATGCCGGGCGACTCTCTGAAGGAGAAAAGCTATTACAGCGAAGTTTAGCCATATTTGAAGCGATTGGTGACAGATACTACCAAGCACGTTGTTGGGGCAACCTGGGTAACAATTTAGCAAACCAGGGTGATCACCTAAAGGCGTGGCAGATGTGGCAACGCAGTTTAGTGCTATTTGAATCGTTGGGCATCGAATGGGGTCAGGCGGGCACACTCGCTAGCTTGGGCAGAATAGCTCAGACAATGGATAAGGATCAAGCAGTTTCTCGCAAATATTTGGATGAGGGATTGGCGATAGCGCGGCGGATAGATCATAAACAGATCGCTGCTGTTGCCCTGGAAGGATTGGCAACGAGAGCTGAAGTAGAAGGTGATCTACTGGCCGCTCGAAATTACATCCAGGAAGGTCTCGATTATTCGCAGGCGTTGGGTCAGATGCATCGAATCCCTGATTTCCTAAATAGTTTAGGGCGCATCGCTTATCAATCAGGCCAAACTGAACGAGCCAGAGGTTACTTTCAGCGCAGCCTGAACCTGATCGAGCAATATGGCTATCGGGCCAATTTGGGAAGAGTACTGACCAATCTAGGCATTCTGGAAAGAGATAGGGGTGACCATAAGGCGGCCGCCCGCTACTTTAGAGAGGCGATTGCGGCTGAATATGAGCTAGAGCAAATAGGGGCTGTATTAATAACTTTGAGCGAAGTCGCGGAGATGGAACGCCAGAAAAAGGCGCATAATCAATGCTTACCGGAATTGCTTGCCCACCTCATCACCCATCCATTGACGACACCGGCGATTCGGGACAAGATGAGTGCGATCGCGGAACGGTTGAAGGTGGACCTGTCACCGGAAATGAAGGCAGCGGCACGGCCGTTAGCTGACGTCATTGATATGGTATTGACAAAGATATTACCCGAAAGTGAGGATGTACGCGGTCAAGTCCGAAACCTGCTGTAAGAACGCGGCGTGAAGTATCAGGCTGCACGTTTGAATGCCTCTCCAGAGCTGGTGGGCGGTAGCGGCCCGAGTTCCGATCGAAGCTGAAGGAGTTGCCCTGTGCCAGGATGGTAGTGCTGCTCGAACTCGCTCATGTGCACGCCCTGCCAGCGCTGACTGACCTGCCACAAGGTTGACAAGACCAGCTTCCCTGGCCTGTCAGCCAGGACAGGCAAGCAGCTCTTCTCAGTCCAGAACCGCGGGATCGTCTTGGTTCGCCTCTTCTGCTCCACAAAGGCTCGCTCCAGCAGGTTGGTCGTGCGAATGCGTTGGTGATGGATAGCCGGGGAGCGCAGGTACGCTCAGCAAGCTTCGAGATCCTCGGTGAAGGCCTTCATCGCCGAGGGATACTGGTCTTCGTGGCGATCCAGCAGATCTTGGGCGATCATTTCGCCCACGCGTCGGTTCGGGGCGTAGTAGGCGCTTTGCACCATGGCTCTGACTTCGGCCCGGACATCATTAAGCACTTTGTCCAGCACGTTACGGGTCTTATGGGCGAGGCAGCGCTGGCGCAGGCTATCGGGCCAGTTTTCTTCAATGGCTCGGATCAATCCTGGGGCCCCATCGGTGGTGATCAGGACCGGTGTATTCAGACCTCGACGGACCCATGTCCCCGATGAAGTTCTGCCAGTCGCTGTAACTCTCCTTGTTGCCCAGCGCCATGTGCAGAAGCACTTTCCGCCCATGGCAACATCCCTGCCATCTAGGGATCGCGGCAGATCTCCCAGGCCACCAGCACCCCTTCCTTCAGGCCCGCCAGACGGCGCAGCGACTCGTACACCCCATCCAGGAAGTGGTATTCGACCTCGAAGACTGGCAAATCCCGCTAATGGCAACATCCCTGCCATCTAGGGACAAATGGCCTGGTAGTCGGCCCACAGCTGCTAGGTGATATCTTGTTCATGGCGTGAGTGTCCTTTCCCTGGCTTGGCCAGGACAGGCTGCCGTCATGGGCGTTGGTTTCAACGAACCAAAGGATATCTCACGCCGTTCCCTTTTTACATCATTCTACGGACACAGCCCCAAGGTAAAAATCACTCTCGCGATTCAGAGCAACAACTCCTCCCAATGTCACACTCAAAAGCGATTGATGCGCCACCCGCCGTCGTGGGGAATGGCATGACCAGTGATCCTGTCCGCGGCCGGGCTGCAAAGCCGGGCGATCAGGTCTGAGGCGATGCCAATCCGATTTGTGATGCATGACACTAATATCATATGACTAACGGCTATTACTAGGTAAAAGCAGACTTTATAC
>JBGMQN010000059.1:6377-14179 GCA_048054495.1 Anaerolineales bacterium | reverse complement strand
TCGGGTATCAGGTCCCCCAGTCGCGCATGTAGAGGAAGTCGTATCCGATGGTGCGATTGCTGAGTTTGGCGATGGGCGGCATCACGCGCTTGAAGTGGTTTCGACGCACGAGCTCCACGACATCTTCGACAAATCCACGATCGAAGCCGGCCTCCACGCAATCACCTGGGGAGTGGCGCCGATCAACGAGCAGATACAGCAGCTTGTCGACCTCATCATAAGTAAAGCCCAACTCCCCCTCGTCCGTCTGTCCGAGCCAGAGGTCGGCGGAGGGGGGCTTTTCCAGGACCACCTCGGGCACTCCCATCTCGACCGCAAGCTGACGAATCTGTGTCTTGTATAGATCCCCAAGTGGATTGATGGCGGAGGCTGCGTCCCCGAATTGGGTTGTGTAACCCAGAAGTATCTCCGTCTTATTTCCGGTACCGATCACCAGGCCATGAAAATCGGCGGACTGATCGTACAAAACGATCATGCGCATGCGGGCCATGATATTGCCTCGCCGCACCTGCTGATCCTCAGGTATGCCGGCAATCAACGCTTCCACTGCCTCAGAAATTGGTAACGTCTTCTCTTGAACGCCGGTCATTTCAATCACCAGCCCCGCATGCTCGAGCGAATCGGGGGAGGAATTGGTATACGGCATGCGCACTGCCAAAACATTTTCCGGGCCAAGCGCCTCCGCGGCCAGAGTACAGGCCAATGAAGAATCGACTCCACCGGACAGCCCCACGACGGCGCGGTCGAACCCGGCTCGGCTCGTCTCGCTGCGGATGAAGCCGGTGAGGATCTTTCGGGCAAGTGTGCTGTTGATTTCGAGCTTGATCTCGTCTTGTGTCATTCGGAATGTTCTCGCGGATCGCGCGGACCGGGCATGCGGGAGTGTCGGATACGCATCAACTCGCGCTGAACCAGCTCCGTTCGCTCATCGCGCAGCAGCGGAAGTCGGGTGCGTGCACGATTTAGCTGGTGCAAATCGAGCTCGGCGATAAACAAGCTCTCCTCGTGATAGGGACCGCGCGCGACCCGTTCACCATGCGGATCGAACACTACGGAGCCGCCCCAGAATCCCAACCCGTCTTCAAAGCCAACCCGGCCTACGTTAGTAACGAATGTGGTGAAGAGGCTGGCGTAGGCCTGTGCTACGTGCTCCACCCAGCGAGCAGATTCTAGAGCTTCCCCAGTGTCGAGCCCACGTCCCGGCGAGGCAGAGATAAAGAGCAAGACATCCGCACCGTCCAGCCACAGTAGGTAAGGCGGCGAAGCGTGCCAAAAATCCTCACAGATGAGCACCCCCAGGCGCCCAAAACGGGTGTCGAAGGCCCGAATTGAATCCCCCCAGGCGAAGAAACGGCTCTCGTCGAACAGTCCGTAGGTCGGCAGGTAGACCTTGCGGTGCACGCTGAGGATTTCTCCTTGCGCTAGGTAGGCCGCGGAGTTAAAGATGCGGTGACGCTCATCCTGCTCCACGAAGCCCACAAGCAGATCCGTCCGTTGACTGGCCTGAAGGAGCGTTTGGAAAACAGGATCGTCCGCCATAGGTCGGTGGGCCACAGCGGCCGTAAGGTCCTGCAAGGCGTAGCCCGTGAGCGATAGTTCGGGAAAGACCACCAGATCCGCCTTGGCTTGGACCGCCTCGTCGATGCGCGCCAAATGCTTCTCGAGATTGGCCTCTACATCGCCCAGCACCGTATCGATTTGGGCTACGGCTAGTCGAATCATCTGCCCAGATTGACCACGAGTGCGATCAGTCCCAGGGACAGGATTGCCGCCGAGCCGAGACCGTCCAATCGGATTCCAGCAAACGCCGGCATGGGGTCGCCGCGGGTAAACGATAAGGCCAGTGCGATCAAAGCCACGAGTGAGAGGGAAAGGGCGGCCAGTAGGCCGGGTCGCAGATCCAGGTGGGAGAGCCAGTACAGTGTGCCGACCACGATCAGCGAGAGCAGTGCTCCCAACGCTTGTGTGGGCCAGCGCGGCGCGATGTTTCCAATCATGTCGGGCGCCGGCGGGGTGAGAAGTCCGGGCGCCGTCTTGACGCCGTAGGCACAGCGATCTATGAGACAGCCCAGCCATGCAGCCGAAGCAACGATCGCGGCCGGGATTGCCAGCGAATCCGCGAGTTCCCAGAATGAACGCCTGCTCAGCAAAGTGTATACGGCCAGGCCTACCAATGCCCCGAAAGCCCCGGCCGCCCAGCTGAGACCGCCTTGCCAGAAGTACAAGGCCTCTACGGGCCGTTGGCTAAAGTAGCCCCAATGGGTGGTCACGTACCCGATCCGGGCTCCTAGCAGCCCGGCCAGCAGGGCGACGAGACCTGCATCGATACGCGCAGTCGCTTCGCTGTCCCGCCGGGTCGGCTGAAGGCCCAGCCAAAGCAGGGAAATCAGGGCACCAATGGTAAAGACCCATGGGTAGGCGTCGTACACACGCAGATCCAGCGGCCCACGGAAGTCTACCATTCCCGACCGCTTCCCCCTGGCTGTATAATTCTGAATGAAGGTGCGCGAGACCCAGATCTCTCCCGTTTCCAACAAGTCTGAACTCGAAGAGTTCATCGCCTTCCCCTGGAAGGTCTACAAGGGCGATCCCTACTGGGTCCCTCCTCTGATCTCCGAGCGCAAACAATTTCTCGATCCCCAGAAAAACCCCTTTTTTGAGCATGCCAAGGCCACATTCTTCCTGGCACGCCGGAATGGCGAAGTGGTGGGGACCGTTGGTGCCTTTTCTAACTATCTCTACAACGAGATTCATGAGGACAATGCCGGCTTTTTCGGGTTTTTCGAAGTTCTGGAGGATCCAGAAACTGCGGCGGCTCTGTTGAAGACTGCTGAAGATTGGGCCAGGGAGGCCGGTCACGACCAGATCCTCGGACCCATGCAGTACTCGACAAATGACGAATTGGGCCTCCTGGTGGAGGGATTCGATGACTCGCCCCGCATTCTGATGACCTACAACCCGCCGCGCTACCAGGGATATATTGAAAGCGCGGGATACAAGAAGGCGAAGGACCTGTGGGCCTACAAAGTTGGCGTGAGCGATTTGAAGGAGAACATGCCAGAGAAAGTTCGCCGCGTGGGCGAGAAGATCCTGAAGCGGTGGAAGCTGAGTATCCGTCCCGTCAATATGAAGGATTTCGACAACGAAGTAGAGCTTCTGCTCGGCGTCTACAACGAGGCCTGGGAGCCAAACTGGGCTGCGGTACGCATGACTCCCAGCGAGTCCAGCCTGCTAGCAGAGCAGCTCAAGCCCCTCGTTGATCCTGATTTGGCCCTTATGATCGAGCGGGAAGGCAAAGCGGTTGGCTTCGGCCTGGCACTTCCAGACCTCAACCAGCCTCTTCTCAAGGCCTATCCCAGGCCCGGCTTTCCGGAAGCGATTACCCTGCTCAAACTGCTGTGGCACTGGAAGGTGCGCGGCAAAATCAAATGGGTCCGAGCATGGGGCGTGGGAATTCTGCCAGAGTTCCAGGGACAAGGGCTTGAATCGATTCTCTTTCTCAAGCTAACAGAAGCTGCCCATCGCAAGGGTTTCGAGCTAAGCGAGGCCAGTTGGATCCTCGAAGACAACGAAAAAATCAATAGAAGCCTCCAAATGCTCGGGGCAGAGGTCTACAAGACCTACAGGGTTTATCAAAAGGCCCTCTAGCGTAGAATCCACCCTGGTTGTGAATTTGGCGCGCCGGTGAGCGCGCGGCTCGCTTTCTTTCCCTGAAGGGATTCAGAATCGCAAAGCCCCTGATCGAGGACAGACAAACTCATCCAGACGGATCCGAGGTCAGCATCCAACCTGCTACCTGGAGAGACCTGCGCGCAACCGTAGCCCTCGAAAAGGTATGCTTTGGCCACGACTCGTGGCCGTGGCCGGAGATCCTTGCGGCATTGACCTTCCCAGGCACAATCCGGCTGAAAGCCGAGCTTAATGGCCGGATGGTGGGTTTCGCGATTGGAGACCGCAGGGGTCGAAACGACCTGGGCTGGGTGGCCTCCATAGGGGTGCATCCGGAATACCGGCGCAAAGGATTGGGCCGGCAGCTGCTTGCGGCATGTGAGCGGGGATTGGAGACTCACCGAGTGCGGCTGTCGCTGCGTAATACCAATGAGGCCGCGCTAGAGCTGTACCTTCAGGCCGGATATTCGAGAGTGGATCTCTGGCCAAAATACTATCGGGACGGTGAGGATGCGGTCGTAATGGAGAGAATCGTCACAGGTTGAGCCTGATCTTAACTCTGGTAAAATGCGGCCTCCAGGGCGTCGAGTGTCTCGGCGCCCTAGCTTTACAGAAAGGGAATCCACGGATCAATGGAAGTAATGCTGCTAAAGGACGTGTACAAACTGGGCCTGGCGGGGGATGTGAAGCGCGTCGCGGATGGCTATGGTCGCAATTATCTTTTACCCCAGGGCCTGGCGACGCTGGCTACGCCCGGGGCCTTGACTCAATCCGGTCGAATTCGGGTCTCAGCCGAAGAGGAGCGCGCCCGGCTCAACCAGGAGCTGACCGCCGTTTTCAATCAGCTTGACGGCCTGCAGCTAAATTTCCCCGTCAAGGCGGGAGAAACGGGAAAGCTGTATGGCTCGGTGACCACCCAAATGATCAGCGACGCCATCATGGAGAGCAAAGGGATTGAGGTCGATCGCAGTCAATTTGACAGCGAGCCCATCCGCTCGCTCGGTGTTCACTCGATGAGCGCCAGACTAACCGTAGATCTCATTCCTGAGCTCACGATTGTTGTGCATCGCGAGGAGCTGCCGCCCGAATCTGCGTTTGAACAGGTGGTTGAGGAAGCAGAAGACCTCGGCGAGTTCACTGATCTCCAGGCAGAGCTTGAGGCGAAGGAAGCTGAGGAACTAACCGAGGAGGGAGAAGAGCAATCCCTTGAAGAAAATGGGCAGGCCCTTGATGCAGAAGGGCAGGCCGGGGAAGAGGAAGAGCAAGGGGAGCTCGAAGGTCAAAGTGGGGGAGAAGACTCCGTAGTGGAAGAGATCGAAGTCGAGGCGATCGCACCTGAGGAGGAAGTAGGTACAGACGAGCCATCCTAGCTCCTGGGGGTCAGGCAGGAAGCATGGAGGAAATTGCACGGACTCTCAAGGAAGCCAGGCACCGTCTCGGCCTGACCCTGGAAGAAGCCGAACGATCGACACGCATACGTGCCCACTACCTGGAGGCACTCGAGCAGGGTGAGATCCAATCCATCCCCTCTCAGGTCCAGGCGCGCGGTTTCCTCAAGAACTACTCCGAGTATCTGGGCCTAGATTCCGGGCCCATTCTCCAGCGCTATTCAGAATTTATCCATTCGCAGCGAACGCTTCCCTTGCGGAGGAATCGCCAGGATGAACAGGCTACGCGCCCCTCTGTTCGGGTGCGGAGGCGCAGAATTTCCGCCGATCTAGTGATCGCAGGCGTGATCACACTCACCGTACTGGCGGTTCTGATCTGGGGATTCGGGCTGGTGGCCAGCTCACTGCGCAGCCAGGCACAGGCAGTCTCGCCGTTCTTGATCCCCACATTTACTCCCACCGTTGAAGGAGCTACTCCGATATCGGAGTTGGCGATACTGCCGGCCGCGCAAACTCCGACACCACCCTCCATTGAGATCCCAGTGGTCCTGACCGATGCCCTTGACCTTCGATTGCTGGTTGAACGGAGGGCCTGGCTTAGCGTAGAGGTCGATGGCGAAGTGGTTGAAAGGCGGCGTGCTGCGCCGGGAGAGCTGCTGGAGTACCAGGGCGAGCAACTCATCAAGGTAACAACCGGCAACGGGGGCGGAATACGGGTCTTCTTTAGAGGAGAGGATCAGGGGTTGCTGGGCGAGCTAAATCAGGTCGTTATCCGTCTCTGGATCCGAGAAGGTGCGATCACACCCACTCCCAGCACGACGCCCGAAAGCAGTGGCTAAGATCTAGAGATCGACTGCTTGTCGGCGGGGTCGATTGGGTGGATTCTTGAGCCGCAGCAAATCTGTGCTAATTGGCGCCATTCTCCTTCGCCATATTTTCATGAGCTAACCCCTAGTATTGCCCTCTAATAGATTCTGCTAGAAGTGCGCAATTACCTGAGAATATTGTTTGGTGTTACACTTTGTGTAACTATTATTATTGTTATTGACTATTTGTGTTACACAAAGAGGAACAATGGCTCAATCTGACAAGCTTCCACCTCAAGCGAGGCGATTCCTTGCGACCATGGCAGCCAGAGGTCGTCGGATCATACATACAAAGGATGCCTACGAGTTCTGGTCATCCGAAAACGTTGCCAGGCAAGCCCTCGGAAGACTCACCAAAAGCGGCTGGCTCCAACGCGTTCAGCGGGGTCTCTACTTGATCGTACCTCTCGAAGCCGGCACTGAGGGAGGATGGACGGAGGATCCGAAAATCATTGCTTCGCAACTAGCGCCTGAAGGTGCAGTGGCCTATTGGAGTGCGCTCCACCATTGGGGGATGACCGAGCAAATACCCCGGACTATCTTTGTTCAGACCAGGAGGAGAAAGCACAATTCTCGAGTGACTCTGCTCGGCGTCCGATACGAGTTCATCTTCGTCGTCCCGCGCAAACTCTTCGGCATCACGAAACAGTGGAGCCGAGGATCCGAATTCAACATCACCGATCGTGAGAAGACTCTGATAGACGCACTTGATAAACCGGACCTGAGCGGGGGAATACCCATCATAGTCGGTGCGCTTCGCACTGCCGATCAGCTGGACTGGAATGCTCTCGACACCTATCTGGATCGATTCGCTTCAGGAGCGATCTACAAACGCTTGGGATACCTTGTCGAATCACTGGACATACGCGTACCAGACGCGCAGAACAAGCTGGCCGCGTGGCTCCACAATCGCTCGAAGGGGATTTCCTTGCTGGATCCGGGAGGTCCTAAGGAAGGTCGGATAAACACGCAGTGGGGGATTCGCATCAATGCCTCCGGTGCCGGTGCTGATAGTTGATATCAGCGGGCGAAGTCATCAGACGCGCGCGCGATTGGCAAACGGACCCTACAGTTGTCGAACTTGACTATGTCTTGGGTTGCTTCATCAGCCATTGGTATCGGCTCCCAATAGCGGAGAAGATGCTGTTCAAAGGAGGCACCTGCCTGCGGAAATGCTACTTTCCTGATTATCGGTTTTCGGAGGATGTAGATCTAACTACCTTGCACGAAATTGAGGCGGATGTACTTCGTGAGGGTCTCGATGAAGTAGCTCGAGAGGTTGCTAGATCCACGGGTGTGAATTTAGCGGCTCAACCGGCACGGGTCGAAGTTGTGAGAACTGATTCAAGCTCGACGTATATTGAAGGGCGGCTTTATTTCCAGGGACCTCTTCAGCGGACCGGTTCACCTCAGGGCATCAGAATCGATGTATCAAGTGGAGAAGCAATGGTCTTCCAAGCGGTTCCGAGGGAGCTCATCCACCAATATACGGATGCCGAAGATCTGGATCCCGGTGGGACTGTGGTGCCCTGCTACGATCTCAGGGAGGTTCTTCTAGAGAAACTCCGAGGAGTTTCCGGCCAGCGGAGATATGCGATCGCTCGCGATTTATACGATATTGACTACTTGCTGCAGAGGGCCGACGTCCAATTGGAGGAGGCGATCCCCTTCGCAGAAGTAAAGTTCGCAGCAAAAGGGCTGGAGATATCCAGGCAGATCCTGGAACGCCTCGAGGCTCGCAAGGATGAATTCAGACTTGATTGGGCTCGCGGAGTGGAGCGCCTGGTCCCCACCGACCAATTAACAGAGTTCGACATGGCTTGGGAGAGAGTGATTCTGGCTGTCTCTGCGATCGTTGAAGCCCACAGATGAAAGGTCA
>JBGMQN010000059.1:0-6277 GCA_048054495.1 Anaerolineales bacterium | reverse complement strand
GATGGTTTTGCCATCTGTCCCCCTATGTCGCGAAGAATGAAGTTGTGAACGTCTGCCGGCAGCTTGCCTGAGCGCCGTGAGGTAGAACGTACTATAAGGCTCAGCTTGACCTGGACGGTTGCACAAACGCTGTGTAACTTGCCAGAGAGAGCAGCGAACTCTCCCCCACGGGACCTAACAAAAAGAGGCCGTGCACGACGCCGGCCTCAACAATCGCTGGCGGTGGACCTTCCCTAACCCACTTCGCCTGCTTCTAGTTGTGTCTTCGCAATCTGAGGATTACCAATGCCCGACGCTCACCACTTGGAGGACCCGGTGCGAGCGCCTCGGAAGGTTCAATCTGATGCAAAGGTAACTCACTTTATTCTAGTAGTGAAATCTCACCGTATCGTTTCCGGCGTCGGCAGAAAAACCCTGAAGTTTCCTGGGCAGTGCTGGAGCTGGGTCAACGGGACTGGTGTGGGAAAGTGAAAACCGAGGTACTTCCGACTGACGCGCGGGTGGAGAAAGAAAAAAGGCTGTCCCATGTTGATTCTGGGACAGCCCAGATTTTCACATTTGGGGAGGCGTCAGCTGTCCCCCTCATCGTCTGTTACTTCGCGGAACTCTCCCTCCACCACCGACTCCAGCGCATCCACGTGCTCTTGAACGATCTCAGGTGGACAAAGCTCGATGAAGAAGTAGGCTCCGGCCCAGAGTATGGCCACGTCGTCGACCGGTCCGGGGATATCGAAGGGGGAGATGAGATAGATCACCGCCGCGATCGGGATCAACTTGATCAGTGGGTTGATCCGTCGATCCAGCAGGAGCCGGAAAACCAGCTTCACCCGAAAAGTGATGTTCTCTAAGAAGCTGCCTTCGCTCGGAATGATGGGACCATCCGACATAACGATGACGATTATAACTGCTGGCCTGAGGGCCCAAGTCGGCCTGCGTGATAAAATCGCTCGGCTCTGGCGCGCTCCCATGAATCCCGCTGCGGTTGGTTTCACTCGCGGGGGCAGACTTCCGCCAAGGCTGCACCCCCTAGGGGCTGGTTGTGAATAGATGATCACGGATACTCTCTCGCGACCGCTAAATGATCTGCGTATTTCGGTTACGGATCGCTGTAATTTTCGCTGTGTCTACTGCATGCCGAAAGAGGTTTTCGGCAGAAAATTCCAGTTCCTGAGCCGCGAAGAACTGCTCACTTTTGAAGAGATAGATGCAATTACCCGGGCGTTTCACGCTATGGGGGTTCGGAAGATTCGGCTTACCGGAGGCGAACCGCTGGTCAGAAGTCAGATCGAGAAGCTGGTTGCCATGCTATCGGAGCTGCATGATACGGACTTGACGATGACCACCAATGGCATCCTGCTGCCGACCCTGGCAGAGGATCTCAAAGCGGCTGGCTTAAAGCGTGTGACGATAAGCCTGGATTCGCTCGACGACGCTGCGTTTCAAGCCATGAACGACGTTGGCGCTAGCGTTCAGGATGTATTGCGCGGCGTAGAGGCCGCCGAAGGAGCCGGCCTGCATCCCATTAAGATAAACATGGTTGTCAAGCGGGGCGTGAATGAAGACAGCGTGCTCCCGATGGCTCGCTATTTCAAGGAGCAAGGCCATATCCTGCGCTTCATCGAGTATATGGATGTGGGGCACACCAACGGCTGGCGCCTGGACGAAGTCGTGCCTGCGGCAGAAATTATTGAGAGGGTCGGCGCGGAGCTGGCGCTCGAGCCGATCGAACCCAACTATCGCGGCGAAGTGGCAAATCGATATCGCTATCTGGATGGTTCGGGGGAAATAGGCGTCATCGCCTCCGTGACCCAGCCCTTCTGCCAGGACTGCACGCGCGTGCGCCTGTCTGCAGACGGGATGTTGTATACCTGCCTGTTTGCGGTGAAGGGCCACGATCTGCGCGAGGTCATACGCTCCGGCGCTTCTCATGAGGAGCTGATCGAAACCATTTCCTCCGTATGGACCCGCCGCACCGATCGCTACTCCGAGCTCCGTTCGGCAGCCACTGAGGGCCTGCAGAAGATCGAGATGTCATACATCGGCGGCTAGGAACGGACATCGCTAACGCAGGAGCAGAGGCTGGCTGTAGAGCCGGCCTTTTTTGTCGGGCCGCGATCCTGCATCCGATGAGAAGAAGGTAGGGAGGGGGGCCGCCGAGAGCCAAATGGTAGAATGCGAACTCCCGCCTTATTGTATGCTTGAGCACCTCCCGTGAATGGATTCTTGAGACGCTGGCAGTTCTGGTTCGGCCTGGCGATCAGCGCCCTGTTTCTCTGGCTCGCGCTGCGCGGCCTACGCCTCGCTGATGTGTGGCAGGCGATTCAGGGAGCGCAGTATCTCTGGCTCATTCCCGGACTGGCGGCCTACTGGATCGGGGTCTGGGTTCGATCCTGGCGCTGGACCTACCTGCTGCGTCCGCTAAAGAACATCTCCACGCGTAAAGCGTTTCCTATCGTCGTCATCGGATACATGGGGAACAACATCCTTCCGGCGCGGGCCGGTGAGCTGCTGCGGGCTTATGTGCTGCGCCGCAGCGATGATGTTCCGATCAGCGGATCGCTGGCAACGATCGTGCTCGAGCGGGCCTTTGACGGCGTGGTCATGCTTTCATTCGTAGTATTCAACCTGCCAGAGCTCGCCCGCGTGAGCACCGATTCAGGCCTGGTCGGAAACCTCTACACCCTGGCAATACTTGGCGTTACGGGCTTTCTCATTGCAGTGGCTCTGCTCGTGTTCATGGCCATCTACCCGAAGCAATCACAATCTGTGCTGGAATGGGTGAATCAGCGATTCGTTCCCGGCAAGTTCAGGCTCCAGGTCACTCAACTCAGCCTGCGCTTTCTCGAAGGCCTGGGAGCACTTCGCTCGCCTCGAGATCTATTGATGGTGCTGCTCACCTCCATCGTGATCTGGTTGCTTGAAACCGTCAAATACTGGTACCTCATGCAGGCATTTCCGTTCGAAGTAAGCTTCTTTGCCCTGATGCTGATGAATGGGGTGGTCAATTTGGCGACCACGTTGCCCTCCGCTCCGGGATACATTGGCACCTTCGATGCGCCGGGAATCGCGGTCCTGGTTGCTTTCGGCGTCGATCACGCGGTGGCCACAGGCTACACGCTTGTACTTCATGCGGCGCTCTGGCTTCCGATCACGTTGCTCGGTCTGTACTACATGGTCCGAGAAGGAATCAGCTGGAGAAGCGTGCGAGCAGAGGCGGCTGCTCAGTGAAAGACTTGGCGCGAGGCGCACCGATCTCCCTATGAAGCGAGTAGCGATCATCGGAGCAGGAGCGGGTGGCCTGGCAGCCGCATACGACCTGGCGCGCGCGGGCCACACGGTGACCATCTTCGAGTCGGATGACCACGTTGGTGGACTCGCATCGGGCTTCAAGCAGCCGAATTGGGACTGGTCGGTGGAGCGCTACTATCACCACTGGTTCGCCTCCGACAAACACATATTGGGCCTGATCGACGAACTGGGTTGGAGCGCGCGCGTGATCTTCCCGCGCCCGGTTACCGTGGTTTACCATGACGAGCAGTTCTACCCGCTCGATTCGCCCACTGCCGTACTCCGCTTCCCAGGAATCCCGTTTCCGGATCGGCTGCGAGTCGGTGCTGTGGTGGCCTATCTTCGATATGTGGCCCGTTGGGAGCCGCTCGAGCAAGTCACCGCTCATGAGTGGCTATCGGCTCGCGTTGGCGCGCGTGCCTACTCATCTATTTGGGAGCCTTTGCTGTTTGGAAAGTTTGGTCTCCACTACAAGGACGTCAACATGGCCTGGTTTTGGGCGCGCATCAAGGCGCGCACCCCCCGCTTGGGTACCTACGAAGGCGGCTTTCAAGCCTTCATGGATGATTTGGCGGATCGGGTAAGGTCGGCGGGGGCCGAGATCCGATTGCAGACGCCGGTGGAAGGGATACAGTCCACAAACGATCAGCAGCTGAAGGTGCGACTGAAAGGCGAACCCCAGGTATTCGACGACTGTCTGGTCACGACCTCGCCCGCGTTGCTCGCCCAGTTGGCTCCAGGTCTGCCGGAACCCTATCTGCAGGGGCTGAAGGAGATGAAGTCCATGGGGGCGGTTGTCGTGATCCTTTCGCTCAAGCATCGTCTCTCCGAACAAGGTCACTACTGGCACAACCTGCCTAAGGCGGCCGGATTCCCGTTTTTATCGCTAGTGGAGCACACGAATTTCCTGTCCCCGGAGCACTTTGGCGGGGAGCACATCGTCTACTGCGGGGACTACTTAGATCCAGATCACGAGTATTTCGAACTATCCCAGTTTGAACTGCTGGAAAGGTTCGTGCCGACCCTCACACGCATCAACCCTGCCTTCGAGCCGGAGTGGATCAACGCCAGCTGGCTGTATCGCACCCTCTATGCTCAGCCGATACCGCGTATCAATCATTCGCAGTCGATCCCAGACCTGCAAACGCCGATTCCCGGTCTGTGGTTTGCCAGCATGAGCCAGGTGTACCCGTGGGATCGGGGCACAAACTTTGCGGTCGAGATCGCACGCCGGGCAGCATCTCGCATCCTACAGGTCACTTGAACACTCACCGAACTCACCATGAATAGGCGTGGGATCATCTTCAGCTTGACTCTTTTGTTTCTTGCGGCCTGCGCCACGAGCCAGTCTCCGACTCCAGTCCTTGAGCCAACCCAGGCCAGGCCGACTCGGACTCCTCCCCCACCGGCCACCGCCGTTCCGACCATAAGCCCTGTGATTCTCCAGGTCGGGGAACCGCTTTCTGAGTACCAAGGCCGCTACTTTTCCGCTTCCGGCGCCTGCACACTCTGTCACCAGAATCAGGAAGACGACTCGGGCTCGGACGTATCCATTGATGCATTCTGGCGGTCGTCCATGATGGCAAACTCGGCTCGCGACCCGTTTTGGCAAGCCTCCGTTCGCTCGGAGATCGTTTCAAGACCCGATGCTGCAGCTTCGATCGAGAACACCTGCGCCATCTGCCATGCGCCGATGGCGAGATACACGGACAGTGTCGAGGGAGGGCAGGCCGGAATTTTCGGGACTGGTCTGATAGACCCTGAAAACCCGCTCAACGATCTCGCCATGGACGGGGTCTCATGCACGCTCTGCCATCAGGTGCTGGAGGAGGGGCTGGGATTTCAGACCAGCTACAACGGCGGCTTCCAGGTGGACATCGAGACCGCGCCTGGGGAGCGATTGATCTACGGCCCTTATTCGGTGGATGATGCCTCTGCGATCCTGATGCAGCAAGCCTCTGGTTACGTTCCCACTCAGGGAACGCAACTCGGAGACTCGGAGCTTTGCGGAGCATGCCACACGTATTTCGTGGGATCTTCCTTTCCCCTTCAGACTACCTACTTTGAGTGGTTCTACAGCGATTCCCGGGGTGTTCAGACGTGCCAGGACTGTCATATGCCGGAGGCGGTTGGTGGGGTGCGCATCGCCACCTCAAGCGAATTCCCCCGTAGTCCATTTGCCGAACACGTGCTTGTAGGCGGCAATGCCTACATGCTTGAGCTGCTCAAGACTTTCGTGGATGAACTGGGCCTGACCGCCTCCGCCGAGCAGTTCGAAGTCACGCGGCAGCGGACGATTGAACAGCTGCAGAATCAAGCGGTCGAGCTGGAAATCGACGAGATGCGACTCTCGGGTGGCCGGCTCACTGCCGACATCCGTATCAAGAATCTTGCGGGACACAAATTCCCAAGCGGATTTCCTTCGCGCCGGGCCTGGATCCGGTTTGTCATCGAGGACAGCAACGGTCAGATCGTGTTCGAGTCAGGGGGGGTCGACGCTTTGGGCAGGATCGTCGACAACGATGGTGACGATGATCCAGCGCGCTTCGAGCCTCATTACCTGGCCATCGTCCAGCCAGAGCAGGTTCAGATCTACGAGTCGATTATGGCCGACGCAAACGGGGAGATCACAACTGAGGTAATGGGAGCCGTTGAGTATCTAAAGGACAACCGGATCATGCCGGTCGGTCAGGATAAGTTCGGCGCCGTGGAATCCATTCAACCACGCGGCAAGGCGGTTGGGGATGAGGATTTTCAGGGAGGCGTGGACGAAATCCAGTATGCCATCGACCTGCGACAGGAACAGGGGCCCTTTACGGTCACCATAGAGGTGCTTTACCAATCGGTGGCACATCCCTGGATCGAGGCCATGCGCGACCTGGGGTTCGATGAGGTGCAGCGCTTTATTAGAATGTACGATGCCGTACCGAATGTTCCGGTGGTCGTTGTCAGAGAGTCGGTCGAAATCGGAGAGTAACTGAAGCTCTTC
>JBGMQN010000004.1:0-14185 GCA_048054495.1 Anaerolineales bacterium | reverse complement strand
TGGAGACTGCTTCGTCGCTGCGCTCCTCGCAGTGACCGACCGGGCTACGCTGCTCCTCGGGCAGTAGCGGCGTGCGTATCAGTCGATGGGTTTGGGGATCGTGGGCTCGAGGATGGTCTGGCGGACGAGGGAGTGCAGTGGGCTGCTCCTGCGCTTCACCATCATGACCGTGACCTTAGCGTCGCGCGCTACCCGCTCGGCAAGTGTGCCAACCATAAAATTGCGGAAGAGCGGCTCATCCGAGGCGCCGATCACGATCAGATCGTGGCCCTCGCTCGCCTCTAGAATGGCCACGGCCCGCTCCCCGCTCTGCACCATTCTGGTCTCGATGGGTTCGTACTCGACACCCTCCTGACTGGCGTCGATGGCACGCTGACCCAGGATCCGTTCGCGGTGATTTGTACTCAGCGGCAGCACATGCAAGATGGTTAGGGTGACTTCCTCCGGACTTGCGGCGCGTGCCATGTTGGCCGCCAGCATCACGGCCTTTCTGCTATTCAGTCCACCGGTCACCGGCACCAATATCCTCTTCAGCGGCCTCCATCGCCGATAGCGAACGACGACCACATCCGTAGGCGGATTGTCAACGATGGGGTCGATGACCGAGCCAAACAGCTTCCCGGCGGAATTGGTATATCCCGGCCAGCCCAGCACCATTAGGTCCGAGGCGTTCTCGACCGCCGTCAGTCTCACGGCCTCCGCCACGCTTCGGCCTAGCCGGATGATCGTATGAACAGAGACCTCACGCTCCTTGGCGCGCGCAATGGCTTCATCCAACAACGGTCGAGACTCCTTGAGAAACAAGCGGCCATCTCCCAGCGAGAGCTGCGGAGGGACCTGCACCACATGCAGCGCGAGCACCTCTCCATCTTGATCGGAGGCGATGATGGACCCGATCCGCCCCAGGATCTCGGCCTGGGACGCCGAGCCGATCGGAACCAACACCGAATAGTCGTGGCTGACCAAGACCTCCTCGTGCAGAATCTCCTTGGGCTTTTCCATTTCCTCGATGCGTGAGAAATAAGCGAAATAGGCAAGGGCGCCGATCACGGTCCATCCGATCACGAAATACCACGCCACTGCGCTAAAGCGAAACAAGCTGATGGCCAACAGCGCGTTGGTGACAATCGCCAGGAGCGGAAGAAACGGGAAGAATGGGACCTTGAAGCCACGGTCCAATTCCGGGCGACTTCGCCGCAGGAACAGCAGCGCCAGATTGACCTGCATGAAGAGCAGGAGGAACATGATGCTGGCCGCGGCCGCAACGTCCTCGATGGGCAGGGTCCACGCAATTGCGATCATCAGGATTCCCGTGAACACCACCGCCCAGTACGGTGTATGTCGTTGCGGGTGTACTTTTGCAAACAGGCTTGGAAGGTTGTTCTCGCGCCCCATGGCGAAGGAAACGCGCGAGGAGGCATAGGTCGTGGCATTTAGCGCCGAGGTAGTTGAAGCCAAGCCGCTCAGCAGCAGTACCAGGGCGCCGATTCCCCACGGAAAGACCTGGCTCGCCACCTCGATAATCGCCAGTTCACCTTGTTCTCCAAGATAGGCCGAGACCGTGATACCGGCAGGGGGCGTCGTGGCGCCGATGGCGACAAACGCCACCAGGATGTAAATCACTACGGCAATGGCAATCGAGGCGAAGATAGCGATGGGCATGTTTCGCCTGGGATTGATCATCTCTTCCCCGGACTGGGCGATGATTTCATACCCTTCAAAGGCAATAAACGTAAGACCCATCGCGGCCAGCACGCCCACCACTCCGTTTGCAAAGAAGTCGGGCGTGAACTGCGCCTCCCACTTGTCTACGCCCGAAATCACCGCCAATCCAAAGGCGACCAAGGCAGCCAGGATGGCGATTTTCGTAACGGTCAGGAAGTTGCCGGCCGCGGCGGTCTCGGATGCACCCCGGTAGTTGATGAAGATGAATGCGATGATAATGAGGGTCATGAAAGCCAAGGCGAGCTGATCCACCGTGAGTCCCAGCGTTGGAAGCCGCGCCATCTCAATCAGCTCGGCAGCGAATCTTCCGAAGGCCAGGCCGTAAAGACTGCCCGCGGCCGCTTGTGCAAACCAGCTCATCCAGCCGGCCAAGAAACCGGCCGTCCCGCCCAGGGCTTCCTTAATAAAGATGTAACCGCCGCCTGCTCCGGGCAAGATAGAACCAAGCTCCGCATACGACATGGCGGTCAGGGAGGTGACCAGACCGTTGAGAACGAACACCAGAATTACGGCCGGTCCAGCCTCGCCAGCAGCGATTCCGGTCAGTACGAAAATACCGGCGCCGATCATTCCGCCGACGCCGATCATGGTCACGGTGAAAAGGTTTAGTTCACGGCTGAGAGTAACTTCGCCGGAATCTGTCGTTGAGTGGGTAGTCATTGATAGACAAAAAGAAGGGCCGAGCGGTGTGCCCGGCCCCGTTGTTCTTCACTTGTGTTCAGAACAGAACGGAAGCCAATTCCTCCCGGTATCTCCTGGTTCTCGAATCTTGGTCTCCGAGCAGTTCAAACAGCGCAAGCATCACACGCTTGACCAGTCCTCCCCGATAGTTCTTATCCTCCCGCAGGATGCCCAGGAGCCCATCCATGGCGGCCTCGAGATTGCCGCGTTCGATCAGCCTGGCCGATTGATGGAGGCCGGCTTCCAACGGACCCTCATCGGACCCGGACACCTGGCGATCGGCCTCTACCAGTAGTTCGGCCAGCGGCTTGTATCGCTCCGCCTTGGCCCACGCCGTTCCGGCGGGGAAATGATCTAGGATTTCCAGCGCCTCGGCACCCTGGCCTCTCATTAGCAGGCTCTCGACAAGACCGAGCGCAGCATCCGCGTTTGCCTCATTCGCATCCAGAACCTCTCGGAAGGCGGTCTCGGCCTCTTGATAATGGCGGGTTCCCAGCAGGCTCATGGCCTCTTCGATTGCCTGTTGCGTTTCGCTTGGAGCTAATTGTTCGATGAAGTGCTGCACCATCGACTCTGGTTGCGCGCCCACAAATTCTGCCGCGATCTCCCCATGCCGAAATGCTTTGACCGCCGGGATACCCTGGATTCCAAAGCGAATGGAGAGCGCGGGGGTGTCGTCAACGTTTACCTTAGCCAGCAAGAAAGTCCCGCCCGCCTCGATCGCCTTGCGTTCCAGGATTGGGCTCAGTATCCGGCATGGGCCGCACCACGGAGCCCAGAAATCCACGACCACTGGCACCTCATGCGACCTGAGAATGACCTCGCCCTCAAAGGTCGCTTCGTCGACATCCAGAATGTATTCGGATAAGCCCATAATTGGATGAGATTCTACTACACGGGGGTTCGGCAGGGAATCCTTGTGAGGGAGCCTTCTCGCCCCACGTGATTGGGGATTGGGATAATTCGCAAATTGGGCAAAGACGAGCGGGGTTCCTAACGTGCCTAGTTCAGGCCCTCGTCTGAGACGCCGGGCTGCTGGATCTCAACGACATTTCCTTGCATGTCGATACGGACTCTGAAGCCCAGCATTCCCATCCAGGCCCGGAGATCGTCGGGAAGACCGCTCTGCAGCAGCTGATCGAACTGCCTGTCCAGATCTTTCAGCGAATTGTCGATGATGGCTTTGCTGAAGATATCTTCCTGGCCAATGGCCTTCATCGTGCTTTCGCTGATCAAGTCCTCGTTGCCTCTTATGTACTCGCCAAACTGCTCCAGGACCTGGCGGTCCACCGCTTCGGTTTCAATGTGCCGTTTGAAGCCGTCATCGTCGATGACATAAAAGGACTCTCCGCCAACGTATGCGACTTCCACTGGATTGTCGGTCTCATCCGCAACCAATCCGGAAAAAAGCGCTTGCTTGGCCATTGATCGAAGAAAGGATCAGAAGGAGACGTTCACGGCCGTGCCGTGAGGCTTCCAGACTTCCAAATCGTCATTCGTCACGACGGGCAGCGTCCATCGGAACAACCACTTTGACGCGGCCGGAGTCATATTGATGCATCCTGCGCTGCGCGGAATTCCAAAATCATTATGCCAAAACGTCCCATGGAAGGCATCGCCTATTTTATCAATATATGCCACCCACGGCACCCCCGGCAAGTCATAGCCGGTGGCGCGATTTCCGCTTGCCATGTGACGGGAAGGTCGCTTCCGGAAGGTCTCGAAGTCGCCTCTCGGCGTCAGGGAGGGGTCTTGGCCATACTTGCGCCCCGTCGAAACCTTCGTTGAGAAGACCATCGTATCGCCTTCGAAGAGGCTTACCCACTGCTTGCTCAGGTCGACCTTGATGAACTTATCCTCAGGAGGCACGTCGGGGGAGAGCGGCATGGTCTCTGCGACAGAAATTGGACGGAACGCGGCGGCCGGCGCGTAGTACACGTATGTGTACTTATCGTCCAGGACTCGATACCACTTCTGCAGTTTCACATCTTGGCTGACGCCGGTGATCCAGTAGGTTGTGCCGTAATAGAAGCGGTAGGCGACTTCGCTATCATCACGTGGACTCCAGTGGGCATCCATAATGGGCACCGTCAATTCTGTCAGCACGCGCGGGCCAGGCAGCTCGACCAGCGGCTCGTTAAGTTCGTTACGCACAGGCTGAATGCTGGAAGAGTGGGCATAACCCTGGCCAGAGATCTCGTACCAAATGCGGTTGTGCTCCGGAGCCGGATCGCCCACCCAAGCGGCCTCAATATCGAAGACGTCATCTCGCCAGAGCGTCTTGACCTTGTCACTCGCCCATGAAGGACGTGTGTAGATATCGAGTGTGGGATCGACGACGCGCCCCATGAAGCCGCGGTCTGTTTCCACGGCCTTGCTGGTCCAGCGCAGCGGAATCCCCAGCGCCAGAAGAGCGGAGCTTGACAGTTGAAGGAAGCCGCGCCGGGATAGCGCGTCGCTGAGTTCTATACCTTCAGGCATCTTGTTTCACGTTCAAAGGATTGCTTATGCTCCAGAGGAGTGTTTGCAAGTTTCGGACCGCTTCCCGCTAAGGCTGGACATTGACCAGCGTCCCGACAGAGGCGAAACCAAACAGCCATTCCGCGTCAGGGATTGTCAGGTTCACACAGCCGCGGCTCATCGGCGTGCCAAAATTATCGTGCCAATAGGTGCCGTGGAGTGCATACCCACGATAGTAGTACATGGTCCAGGGGACATCCGGCAGGTAGTAGCCGGGCCCGGCCATGTCGGTTGCAGCCAACTTCACGTAAACACGGAACTGGCCCGTGAGGGTCGGATGATCCGCGGTTCCGGTCGATGTGACGAAACTGCGCACTGGCGTACCGCCCTCGTATGCCGTTACCTTTTGCTCGCTCAGGTCCACATCGATCCAACGCCCTTCGTTCGCCAGTTCGCGCGGATCTGTGCTATAGGTCCACGAGAGGTTTGGTCGTCGAGTGGGTGGCGTAGTTGGGGAGGGTATAAGGGTTTGCGTTGGCGTTGGAGTGGGCGTCGGCGTATTGGTGGAAGTCGGGGTCGGGGTCGGCGTTGAAGTGAGGGTAGCCTTCACCACAGGCCCGGAAGCCGATTGAGGTTCAAGTGCATCCGCTGGCTGGCCCCCGAGCCACGCTCCGATGGCAATTGCAAGCACCAGGCCCGGAAGTGCGATGCGCAGCGAAAACAATCGGCGGGGGCTCAATACTTCAAGCGGCAGCAGCTGGATACTTGGGAGATTCGCTGCCCGAAGAGCCTGTTTTCGCTCGCTGGACGGCAAGCGCCGAATCATCCATCGGATGGCTTTCTTGGCCGGCCTGCTGCCTGGATTGATCTCCAGCGCGCGCGCCAGGTATGCGAGCCCTGCCTTCGTATCCGCCGTGGCCGCCAGATACAGCCAGGGTTCTTCCTTATTGGGGAGCAGCTTGGCAGCCAAGCGTGCCTGACGACGCGCTTCGACTTTATCGCCGCGCGCGAGCGCCTCATGCGCCAGGCGCAAAGCACCGGTGGCTTCGCTGGAGGGAGTGCGAGGAGGAAAGGAAGTCAAGGCATGCTCTCAGGGTCCGCTGCTGACCCCGCTCTATGAAGCGGGGCGCGCCTGCAAACGCTCAGGGCAGGTCGCTGAGCGGTAGTGTGGCGGGCTCGTTGTTCACGAAACACAACAACCCCTCCACGATCCCCCGGGCCGCCCTGTCAGGCTCCTTTGTCAGAAAATCTCTGTCCAGGAATAAAAAGCCAACTTCAACGATGGCCGCTGGGGTCAGGCTGTTGATCTCGTAGAAGGTGTGATACTCGGTCATATCCAGAGTGACACTATTTGGGTGATAGCGTAGGTCTGTCGCCCTCCCGTAGCGGTCTGCCAGACATGCCACCAGGCGTTGCGACCGGTCGGGAACAGCCGTATCCAAGGCTGCGGAGACCTTGTATCCGGTGGCCTGCTCGTTGATCGCCGCGCACGAGTCGGCATGTATTGAGATCAGCGCCGAACCCCGGAACCCGTCCAGGCGGGGGTCGAACTCGTCCAGAAGCATTGTCTCGTACCGTGCGCCTTCCAGCCCCGTAACCACCTGGCGGGCAATATCTGCATTGATCTCCGCCTCGGTGAGACCGTCGGGACAGGTGGCGCCGGGATCATCTAAACCACTGCTCGGATTGGGTCCCGCGTGACCGGCCACAATCCCAATGGGCAGCGCACCGGTCTGTTCGGGAATATCCGCCTGGGCAGGCTGCTCTTCGGAAGAGCCTTCCAGAGCGACCATCAGTTGACCTACCAACTCACTCGGATCGAGACTGGCAGGCTTCCAGGCCGTGAGCACGGTGGCAACAAGCGCCGCGACCCCCAGAGTGACGGCAATGTGCCGTGAAACCTGACTCGAGGATCCTCTTGGGGAGCTACCGGCCGTGCGCCGCGACATGGCAGGCAGGATGCTATCCCGACGGAGTCATTATAGCAAGGGGAAACGGGCCACCTTGTAGGACCAGGGTCCCATCCGATATTGGGCGCGCAAACCGGCGAGGTCATGCACCCCTGCGGAGCACAGGCAGCAATACGGAGATGGTGATTGGATCTTCATAAGTAGGTACGATACTGGCGGCCGAAAACGGCCCATACAAGAACCGCCTGCGACCAACCGCAGGTAGCTGCTTGACACCCTTTTGACTACCTGCTATAAACCTCGCACAACCTATACGACAAAAGGCTGCGAAGAGGAATAGTAAGCGCCGACACGGTGGCGTAGAGAGCGGGGGAAGGTGAGATCCCCGCCCACACGACGGCGTCGAATGGGCCTCAGAGCCGCTGAGTGAAATGCCTAACGGCAGAGTAGCTTTAGCCGGAGGCGCCACCGTTATCAGGGCGAAGGGTATAGGCTGGCCGCATCGGCTAGCTAATATATCCGTTTGAGCGAGGCTGGTCCTTTCCCACCCGTCGTCATCGCCGACGGGTTTTTATTAACCAGGAGAGGTCTGGCCTAACCAAGGTGGCACCACGGGAGTCCCCTCTCGTCCTTGCGGAGTGGAGGGGGCTTTTCCGTTAATACCGGTAGACCGAATCGAGGTTTCATGCTCAGACAGCAGCCCACAGCACAAGACCTGTCGGCCCGTCCCGCAAACCTGGCGCCGATCGTGCGGGAGCTCCCGGCCGATCTGGAGTCGCCCATCTCCGCCTACCTTAAGCTTGCCGGCCAGGGCCCGTCCTTCTTGCTCGAATCCGTCACCGGAGGTGAACAGGTGGCGCGTTACTCGTTTATCGGCGTGAACCCCAGCCAGGCCTTCGTGTTGCGTGGCCGAGCTTTTGAACACCAGACCGCCGACGGTGTCGAAAGGATTTCACTGCCGGAGGGTTCAGATCCTCTGGACGCCCTCCGCGCAGAACTTTCACGCTTTCAACCCGCTCCGACGGATGACTTGCCGCGCTTTGCCGGGGGCCTGGTTGGCTATCTCGGTTATGAGGCGGCCGGCCATTTCGAACCCTCTTTAGCCCTGCCCCAGCACGCATCCCTACCTGATGCAGTTTTCCTGCTGGCGGATAGCGTCGTTGCCTTTGACCATGCCTTCGGCCGCCTGCTGCTGATCGCGAACGCAAGCCTGAATGGCGACGAAGCAGGCGCACGAGCCGATGCGGAAGCCCGTCTGGACCAACTGGAAGCTCGGCTGACCGCGGACCTTCCGGTCCAATCCAAGTCCGCGGACTTGCCGGCGGAGAGCGAGCTGCGATCCAACCTGACGCGGAGCCAATTTCACTCCTCGGTCGTGCAGGCCAAAGAGCACATCGCCGCTGGAGATGTGTATCAGGTGGTAATTTCACGGCGCTTCGAACGGCAATCATCCGCTGCACCTTTCGACATCTACCGTTCGCTGCGCCGTTTGAACCCATCCCCATACATGTTCTTCTTTGACTTCGATGATCTGGCCGGAGATCCGCCCCTGCGATTGATCGGAGCCTCGCCCGAGATGCACGTTCGACTGGATGCGGGTCAGGCCGCAATGCGCCCCCTCGCAGGTACTCGTCCTCGGGGGCAATCTGCTCTCGAAGACGAGGCCCAGGAGGTGGATCTGCTCGCGGATCCCAAGGAACGCGCCGAACACGTCATGTTGGTCGACCTGGCGCGCAACGATCTGGGGCGCGTCTGCAGATACGGTTCGGTGCAGGTTCACGAGCAAATGGAGATTGAGCGCTATTCGCACGTCATGCATATTGTTTCTCACGTCGAGGGCGAGCTGAATCCGGATTGCGACGCCTTCGACCTGCTGCGCGCTACTTTTCCTGCCGGTACGGTCAGCGGCGCACCGAAAATCCGAGCTATGGAGCTCATCGCCGAGCTGGAGGGCGAGGCCCGAGGACCGTATGCGGGAGCCGTCGGCTACTTCTCCTACGATGGATCGCTCGATACCTGCATCACCATCCGCACGCTGGTCATGCGCGGCCAGACGGTTAGCGTACAGGCCGGCGCCGGCATTGTGGCCGATTCCAACCCTGAGCGAGAATATCAAGAGACGGCCAATAAGGCCCGCGCCCTGGTTGAAGCACTGGATAGGGCCGAGAAGGAGGCGCGGCCATGATCGCGGTTATCGACAACTATGACTCCTTTACCTACAACCTGGTCCAGTACCTAGGCGAGTTGGGGGCCGAAGTGCGGGTCTTCCGCAACGACGCCATCACGGCGAAAGATTTAGACTCGCTGGGCCCGAGCCATGTCGTGATCTCGCCCGGGCCGGGACGCCCGGCCGACGCCGGGATCTCTCTCGAGGTGATCCGCCGGCTCGGGCCGCGCTGCCCGATCCTGGGCGTGTGCCTTGGACATCAGTGCATCGGTGAGGCATTCGGCGGACAGGTCGTCCGTGCCTCGAGACTCATGCATGGCAAGACCTCCCGCATCTATCATGACCAGCAGGGAATATTCCACGGCCTGCCTGACCCGTTTGAGGCCACCCGTTACCATTCCTTGATCGTCGCCGATCCACTGCCCCAGGTATTGACTCGGACCGCGTTCACTCACCAGGGCGAAATCATGGGTCTGCGCCACCGCACCCAACCGATTGTTGGCGTCCAATTCCATCCCGAGTCCTTCCTCACCGCCCACGGAAAGCAGCTACTTCAGAACTTCTTGGGCGACGGGCAAGCGGGAAGCCTGCTGCCAGCGGGCGCTCATCCGGCGGCTGCGTAGACAAGCAACATTCGCGGCGGAGAGTTAATGCTCAAGCCACATATTGCCAAATTGCTGGCGGACGAAGATCTCACGGCCGCAGAAGCCGAGTCCGCCATGGGACTCATCATGCACGGAGAGGCGACACCGGCCCAAATTGGTGGTTACCTGGTCGCCCTGCGAATCAAGGGAGAAACGGTTGATGAGATCACCGGCAGCGCGCGTGCCATGCGTTTCAACGCCAGCTTCGTTCCATTGGTCACGGAGGGCGAGAGGCTGCTGGATACGGCGGGCACCGGCGGCGACGGCTCCCACAGTTTCAACATCTCCACCGCGGCGGCCTTTGTGATCGCCGGATGTGGGTTCAAAGTGGCCAAACACGGCAACCGCGCGGCCTCCTCTCAATGCGGAAGCGCGGATGTACTGGAGGCACTGGGCGTAGAAATTGACCTGGGCCCGGAAGAGGTGGCAACTTGTATCGACGAGGTCGGATTCGGATTTTTCTTCGCGCCCAGGTACCACCCCGCCATGAAACACGCGATCGGACCCCGGCGCGAACTAGGACAACGGACGATCTTCAATGTGCTGGGACCGCTCACAAACCCGGCCGGCGCCACCCACCAATTGATCGGCGTCTACGACCCGGCCCTCACCCAACCGCTGGCGGAAGTTCTCGGAGCCCTGGGCGGGCAGGCCGCTTTCGTCGTCCACGGTCATGGCGGCCTGGATGAACTGAGCACCGGCGGACCTAACCGAGTGAGCCACCTGCGGCAGGGACGCGTGACTACATTCGAACTGGATCCGGCCGGTCTCGGCCTGCGGCCCGCCTCGCTCGAAGACCTGCGCGGGGGTGATTCCGCACGCAACGCCAGCATGTTGCGTGCCCTGTTGGCCGGCGAGGATCAGAGCCCCCGCCGGGAGGTCGTGCTGCTCAACGCCGCGGCCGCATTGGCCACTGACGACGGCGAATTCGAGCCCGCTCTGACCCAGGCGAAGGCCTCGCTTGACGAAGGCACGGCGCTGGAAACTCTTGAGCGGCTGGTGGCATTGAGCCAACGCCTTGGCAAGAAGCAGTCTGCCCGGTGAGCCACCTGGACGAGATATTCGCCAATAAGCGGAGCGAAGTCGCCCGACAGAGACAAACCGTGCCGCTGGCGCAAGTACGGGCCCAGGCGCAGGAAGCACCCGCATCTGAAGACTTCGTGGCCGCGCTGCTCCAGGCGGCGTCGCCACCGGCCCTGATCGCCGAGGTCAAACTCGCTTCTCCCTCGCGCGGGCTGATTGCTGCGGATGATGATCCGCTGGAACTGGCGGAGACTTATATGAGGAACGGCGCCGCCGCGGTAAGCGTACTGACCAATGAGCGCTACTTCAGGGGCCACCTGGACCACCTGCGAGAGATCGCCTCACGATTCCCGGCTCTTCCTCTTCTGCGTAAAGATTTCATTATTGACCCCTATCAGCTTTACGAATCGCGGGCCGCCGGCGCGGCCGCCGTGCTGCTCATCGCCGCGGCCCTGCCCGCAAGCTTGCTGAATAAATTGCATCGCATTTCCCATGAATTGGGGATGGCCGCTCTGGTTGAGGTGCACTCCTCCGAAGACATCCAGGCCGCGTTGAGCTGCGCACCAAATCTGATTGGGATCAACAACCGTGATCTCACGGACTTCAGTGTTGACCTGCAAACCACCCGTGATCTGCTCCCGCAGATTTCGTCCGAGGTCTGCATCGTCTCGGAGAGCGGCATCCGAACTCCAGGCGACGTGGCGCATCTTGCTGGACTTGGTGTGAATGCCGTCCTGATCGGGGAAGCGCTCGTGACGGCGCCTGACGTGGCGGCAAAAGTGCGTGACCTGGCGGGGCTCAGGGAGACGGCGGGGCGTGGGGCCTCGGAGGGCCGTTAGCGCCGGCATGAGGGTTGGACTCGAAGTCGCCTGTCCCCACTCTCGGTGGAGGCCCGTGTCCAGATTGGGGGAAAATTCCGTACCGCATATTAGGGGTAGCGAACTATGAAGGTCAAGATCTGCGGCCTGACCAACCTGGAAGACGCGCTTGCCGCGGCCGAGGCCGGCGCCGACATGCTGGGATTCAACTTTTATCCGGACAGCCCGCGCTACATTGAGCCTGGTCGCTGTGAACAGATAATTGCCGCCTTGAGGTCGAAGCGCGTAGCCGCCCCCACGGTCGGCGTCTTCGTAAACACACCCGCCTCGGACATCGCCGGAATGCTGCATGAGTGCGGCCTCGATCTGGCCCAGCTGCATGGCGACGAACCTCCTGCGACGTTAGAGGAGTTGGGGGGCCGGGCCTTCAAGGCCATCCGTCCCCAGACGGCTGAGGAGGCCGACACGGCCGTTCGCCGTTTCGCGCACCTAGCTCACGGAGCCGGTCCGGCCCTGCTGGTGGACGCTTACCGGGCTGGACAGTACGGTGGAACCGGCGGTGTGGGCGACTGGAGTCTGGCAGGAAGCATCGCGGCCGGCACGCCGATCCTGCTCGCCGGCGGGCTCACGCCGGATAACGTGAGTGCCGCGGTCGCGACGGTCAGGCCCTGGGGAACGGATGTCGCTTCTGGCGTTGAATCTCATCCCCGCAGGAAGGATCGACAGTTGATGGAGGCCTTTGTGCGAGCCGTGCAGAATTTCGAACGCGAGACGAGCCAGTGATGCCCGGCTCTGGCCAACTGCCATCCAAATTCGGGAGCTTCGGCGGTCAGTACGTTCCCGAGACACTCATGCCTGCCCTGGAGGAGCTAGAGCAGGCCTACCTGGAGCTGCGCGTGGACTCAGATTTTCAGGCTGAGCTCGAGCACCTGCTCACCACTTACGCGGGACGCCCGACCCCAATCAGCCACGCCCGCCGTCTGACCGCTAAATTCTCCGGGGCTCAGATCTATTTGAAACGCGAAGACCTGGCTCACTCGGGGGCACACAAGATCAATAACACTCTGGGGCAGGCGCTGCTTGCGCGTCGCTTGGGCAAGCGCCGCATCGTGGCAGAAACCGGTGCGGGGCAGCACGGTGTGGCGGCAGCCACCGCCTGCGCATTGTTGGACCTGGAATGTGTGGTTTACATGGGTACGGTGGATATCGCGCGTCAGGCCCCCAACGTGTCGCGAATGCGCCTGCTGGGCGCGGAGGTACGCCCAGTTGCGACCGGAAGCCAGACCCTGAAGGACGCCATCAACGAGGCTATCCGCGATTGGGTGACTAACGTCCGGGACACGCATTACCTACTTGGATCTGCCCTGGGTCCGCACCCCTACCCCACCATCGTGCGAGAGTTCCAGAGCGTGATTGGCCGGGAGGCGCGTGAGCAAATCATCGCCCAGGCCGGAAGGCTCCCGGATCAATGTATCGCATGTGTTGGCGGTGGATCGAATGCCATCGGGCTTTTCCACGCCTTCCGCGAGGATGAACAAGTCGAATTTGTCGGGGTAGAGGCGGGTGGAGAAGGAATAAGTTCCGGAAAACACGCCGCGCGCTTCGCCGACCCAACCATAGGACGGCCGGGCGTGCTTCACGGCACCTATACCTACGTCCTTCAGGATTCAGACGGCCAGATTGCCGGCACGCACTCCATTGCGGCCGGCCTGGACTATCCGGCGGTAGGTCCTGAGCATGCCCTTCTACGCGAACTGGGCCGCGCCACCTACACCTCGGTGACGGACGATCAAGCGCTGGAGGCTTTCCAGCTCTTATCACGGATGGAAGGCATCCTTCCCGCACTGGAGTCGGCTCACGCCGTGGCGGAGGCGGTTCGCCGAGCACCCGGCATGAAGCCAGAACAGATCCTGCTCGTCAATCTCAGCGGTCGCGGCGATAAAGATCTAGACACCGTGACGAGTGCGCTGGGTATGGGCCAGGAGCTCGGTGAGCAGGAAGCTGCCGAGGCGAGCTCATGACCGGTTTGAAACATGTTTCATCGGCGTTCCAGTCGACTCGCGACGCCGGGCGGGCCGCGTTGATGCCTTACTTCACGCTGGGATTTCCCGACCCTGATGCCTCAATCGAGATCATCGAGTCCATCGCGAGTTCGGGTGCCGACCTGATCGAACTTGGAATGCCGTTTTCCGATCCACTCGCAGATGGGCCGACGATTCAACGCTCCACGCAGATCGCCTTGCAGCAGGGAACAACGGTGGCCCGCTGCATAGAGCTCACGGCAGAATTGCGGTCGCGCAGCGTGTCTCAGCCGTTGATCCTGATGGGTTACATCAATCCCATCCTGGCCTTCGGCGTCGAGCGCTTCGTTGCCGAAGCCGCCGGAGCCGGCGCGGACGGCTTCATTGTGCCGGATCTTCCTCCGGAGGAGGCCGCGGCGATGGAAGCTGCCTGCCGGGCGCACCAGCGGGCCCTGATCTTCATGCTGGCCCCGACCTCCACCCCGGAGAGGGTGACCGCGGTTGTCAAGCGCGCCGCCGGTTTCGTGTACTTGGTCTCGCTCACCGGCATCACCGGGGCCCGTTCGGCCCTGTCGCCTGATTTGGAGGGATTTGTCGAGCGCGTGGGCAATCAGACTCGCGTGCCGCTGGCGGTTGGATTTGGCGTCTCGACCCCCTCACAGGCGAAGGCGGTCGGCTCCCTGGCAGACGGCGTGATTGTCGGCTCGGCCCTGATCGACGCGGTCGAGGGGACAGA
>JBGMQN010000067.1:0-14329 GCA_048054495.1 Anaerolineales bacterium | reverse complement strand
TTGGGATTCCGGCTGCTTTAGCGGTAATGCACATTGGCTGGGGGGCCGCTTTTCTTTGGGGAATGATTCGACCGAGAGTGGGCAGAGGCAAGACTGATGGCCAGGGCTAAGACGAGTCAGCTTCGACTGCAGTCCGGAGAACGCAGGTTCATTCTGATTATCGGCGACCTCATTGCGGCTTCCATCGCCACATTTGGGGCTATCGCGCTCTGGTCGCAGCTCGACTGGCTCGGATTCTCGATGGATTTCGTTCGGGCGAGGGCGGCCTGGTTTGTTCTACTGCCTGCACTATGGCTGGTACTGATGGTGAACCTCTACGACACCCGCCGCGCGTCTTCCATGAGAGAAACCGTGAGAGCAGTGCTTTTAGCTGCTGCCATCGGACTGTTTCTGTATCTGGCGGTCTATTTCACCTCCGAACCAGGCTCCCTGCCGCGCCTAGGCATGTTCTACTTCCTGATTCTCGCTGTAGTTCTCACGCTGATCTGGCGGTTTGCCTACATAAAGGTCTTCACCGGTCGAGCATTTATGCGCCGTGTGCTTCTGGTGGGCGCGGGTGTGAGCGGCCGAACGTTTCTGGAAGAACTGATCGGGATAGAGCCGGAACCGTTTCTAATCGTTGGCCTCATCGATGACGACGAGTCAAAACACGGAGATTCGGTGAGCGGATATGACGTGATCGGTGACAATGCCATGTTGCCGGATCTAATCGAGCAAGAGGATATATCGGACATTATCGTTGCAATCACTGGGACGATGAATGGCGATTTGTTCCGAGCGTTGCTGGATGCCCAGGAGCAAGGCGTCGAAATCACGAGAATGCCGGCCGCCTACGAGGATGTCCTGGGCCGTGTTCCGATCCACTACTTGGAATCAGACTGGCTGCTGAGATCCTTTGTTGACGAAGTCCGAGTCAGTGGCCTATATCTGCTGACAAAGAGGGTGGTCGATATTGTTGGGGCATTGATCGGCACGTCGGTATTGGTGCTGCTCGCGCCTTGGGTGGCACTAGCCATTGTCCTTGAAACGGGTCGCCCGGTGCTGTATTCACAGACTCGACTGGGACAGGGCGCTCTTCAATATCGCGTTCTGAAGTTTAGAACGATGGTCGCGAATGCTGAGCCGGAAGGCAAGGCCGAGATGGCCGTTCGGGACGATCCACGGGCAACCAAAATCGGCCGACTGCTGCGGCGGACATATATTGACGAATTACCTCAGTTCTGGAACGTTCTCCGCGGTGAGATGAGCTTGGTGGGACCCCGACCAGAAAGGCCGGAGTTGGTGGAGGATTACGTAAGCTACGTGCCCTTCTATCGAGCACGCATCCTGGCCAAGCCGGGTATTACCGGCTGGGCTCAAGTTAACTATGGCAAAGGTGCCTCCGTACACGGCGCGGCGGAGAAGCTGGAATACGACCTGTACTACATCAAGCATCGGGGTGCGTGGATGGACCTATGGATCATCCTACGAACCATCGGTAACGTGTTTGGATTGAGGGGGATCTAGTGAGCTCGGTGCTTATCACAGGTGGTGCGGGCTTCATCGGCTCCCATCTGGTCGCCCGACTCATCGAGGAAGGCAAGAGCGTCAGGGTAATTGACGATTTCTCCAACGGACTGCCGGGGGACTTACCGACCGATGAGATCGAGCTGGTCGAAGCCGACATCACCTACATGCCCACGCTTGAAGCGGCGGTCCAGGGCGCAAGCGTGATCTTCCACCATGCGGCGCTCGTTTCGGTACCCGGATCGATCGACGATCCGGTACGCTGCTACCAGGTCAATGTACAAGGCAGCCTAAACGTCCTCAGCGCGGCCGCAAAGGCAGGCGTAAAACGAGTCGTGCTGGCCTCCTCTGCCGCAGTTTACGGTGAGTCGGGGGTGCCAGTGTCCGAAGATGCTCCGAAGCAACCGTTCTCGCCGTATGCCGCCTCGAAGTGGGCTATGGAGGAGGCGGCGCTGATGTTCCATCGTGCATACGGATTGCCGATCGTCTGCCTTCGGTACTTCAACGTCTATGGTCCGCGTCAGCGGCCGGATTCGATGTACGCGGCGGTCATCCCGGCCTTTATCAATGCCATGGTTCTAGGGGAACCGACCACAATATACGGCGATGGAGAGCAGCGACGTGACTTCGTACACGTAGATGACGTCGTGCGCGCGAACTTGCTGGCAGCCGAAAGGGATGACGCGGTGGGGAAAGTACTAAACATAAGTGGTGGAGGAGCGGTGACCATCAACGAGCTGGCAGGGATCTTGCAGGAAATTATCCCAGATGCACCGACACCGGTTCATGGACCCTCAAGGGATGGGGATATCTACTTCTCCGAAGCGGTCATCGATCGAGCATGGGAAGCGTTAGAATATCGCCCAGAAGTCGCATTGGTGGAAGGACTGCAGTCCACGGTAGAATGGTTCCGCCAAGAACGGCTTCAAACCCCTCAGTGAAACCCCGAATTCAGATTCGCAACCGCACGATATTGCTGGGCGACCTGGTGCTGATCGTCACCGCGGTGCTGGCAAGTTTCGCGCTTCGCCTAGATCTAGGTCCAATGTTCGCATTCTACTTGCCGGGCGCCTGGGTCATGGTGGCCGTTGCGCTCCTGGTCAAGCCGGTCGTCTACTACTTCTTCGGTCTTTATCGCCGCTATTGGGTGTATGCCAGCGTACGCGAGCTCAGGATCATCGCGGCGGCCGTAGTCGCGGCCTCGGTGGCAATGGCTCTGATCTTGCTTCTCATTGCGAGCCTGGGCGGATTGGCCCCCGGGTTCCCTCGCGCGGTTATCGGCATTGATCTTGTCCTTTCACTGATAGCGGTAGGAGGGCTGCGCCTGACCGTTCGGCTCTTGGCCGAAAGCGGACAGATCGATCAGCGAGGCAACGGCAACGGCCGCCCTCACGAGATGGTGGTTGTCGGTGCAGGAGACGCGGGTGTTCTGGTCGTACGGGAGATGCAGCGTAATCCGCAGCTCAACATGAAACCCGTCGCATTTGTTGACGACGACCCCGAGAAGCTGAAGAAAGACATCCATGGCGTTCGGGTCTCAGGCTCGCTAGCGGATCTGGAGAGCGTGTTGCACCGCTATCTCAAGCCCGAGGTGGTAATTGCCATTCCGACGGCACCGGGTACGGTGGTCCGTACGGTGACGGAAGTCTGCCAGCGCAATGAAGTGCCTTTCCAAACCATGCCCGGTATGTATGAGCTGATAGGCGGAAGGGTCAGTGTCAGCAGACTACGTCAGGTGGATATCTCGGACCTATTGCGCCGGGAGCCCGCGCATATTGTAGATACCGCGGTTGGCAAGACGATTGCTGGCAAGCGCGTCTTAGTCACCGGGGCGGGGGGCTCAATCGGCCTTGAGCTCTGCCGGCAAGTGCTGCGCTGGAATCCCGAGCATTTGGCGATGCTGGGGCATGGCGAGAACAGCATCTTCGAGGCGCTTCTCGACCTGAAAGAGGATCTCCCAGAGGTCGACCCTCGGCCGATCATTGCGGATATCCGAGACCTAGACCGAATTCGCGAAGTGTTTGCGGATTACCGCCCCGAAGTCGTATTTCACGCCGCGGCGCACAAGCATGTACCGCTCATGGAGATCAACATTGAGGAAGCAGTCACCAACAACGTGCTTGGCACGCAGAGCGTGGTGCAGGCGGCGCTGGCTTGCGGTACGGAACGCCTGGTGCATATCTCCACCGATAAGGCTGTACAGCCTACAAGTATCTACGGGGCGACGAAGCGATTCTCTGAGCTAATTGTGCGTGACGCGGGTCTCTGCCACCGCTGCAATTTCGTGTCCGTGCGCTTCGGAAACGTGCTCGGCAGTCGTGGCAGCATGGTCCCGCTTTTCCAAAGGCAGATCGCGAAGGGCGGTCCGGTGACCATCACTCACCCGGACATGAAACGCTTCTTCATGACCATCCCGGAAGCGGTCCATCTCGTGCTTCAGGCCGCAAGCATTGGCCGCGGCGGGGAGCTTTTCGTGCTTCGCATGGGAGAACAGGTGCAGATCCTGGACCTGGCTCAGGATCTCATTCGGCTCTCCGGACTGGAGCCTGGCAAAGACATCGAGATCGAGTTCACAGGAATCCGACCCGGTGAGAAGCTGAGCGAAGCGCTGTGGGATGAAGGGCTCGACTATGAGCCCACGGTGCACCCGGATGTCGTCAGCGTGAACGATTCGGAAGTGCTTGAAGCGGATCAGCTGGATGCGACGATCGATGAGCTCGTTCGATTGGCGAAGGAAGGCGACACGGACGCAGTTGTTGGCCTACTCTCCGAACGTGTGCCGGGAAATCGACTCGGCGAAACTCCACCCCCTGATCTAACTTACCTCCTGTAGGATCCCGCCAACCTACTCGTCCCAACCCGGCTGGTTCGCCGCCAAGCTCTGGATGTCGTAGTACCACTCCGCGCAATTGTTATAAAAATAATTAGGATCGGGCTGCAACTCAGCCACATCCGGGATGATGTGGTCAATCAACACCACTTCGATCTGTCCAGCTCCAGCGCGTCGCTCACTCAGAATCTCAGCGTGGCGCGCGTCCCAAAAGCTAGCCCATCTCTGGTAGCGACCTAATTCATTAAGCGTGCTGATCGCGCCTGCGAGGGCATACGCCCCAGCAATTGCAGCTGCCAACCCCGCAACTCGCAGGGCGGTCTTCTCGTACCTGCGAGGTTGCGCCGCGAGAAGAGAGCCAAGGATCGCACCGACCGCCGCGACAGCAAACGCCACAGCGAACGCTGCCAGGATCAATGCCCGCCCGACCGGGTAGCTGGACTGAGCATAGGCGCTGGGGAACATAGAGGCCAAGACGACCGCCAGCGAAACAACTCCAATCAACACAATCCCTATGAGAGCCTTTCGCCAGCTGCTAACGAGTCGGGACCCTGTTCGTCGAGCGATATGAGCCGCGAGCCAGAAGGAAACCGCAAATAGCGCCGTGGCCGGTACGATCTGCTGTGGAAAAACGCTGCGCGTGTAAAGGTAGCCGTGATAGAGGGAAAGCCTCAGCAGCTCCAGCAAGCTTTCAGCTTGTTCGAGAGTTGCCAACCTCGATTCGTTTGAGGGGGAGAAGGCCAGGATCGCAATCGCCATCAGGGTTCCAGCCCCTGAGGCCACAATGATGGCAGTCACGGAAGCACTTGAACCCTGTGGAATTCTTGCGACAACTGCTGCGGCGACAGCGGCGATCGCTATTAGGCTCATCTGCACCACAGCCGCTGTCTCTGAATAGGCTCCTGCAAACAGCGAAAGCACGAAGATGCCGATCAACGACAGAGTCGATACCCTGGGGCCCCCGGCCTGACGGAGCATGATGGCCGCGATGTATGGATAGATGACCAGCGGCATGAGATACGGAAACATTCCTGATCGCCAATACAGGGACTGCACCAGCTGTGGAGCGATCATTAAGGTGACGAGCATCAACGCTTCACCCGCCAAAATCGGCTCCAGCAACTTGAGACGAACGCCGCCAGCAGACGCAGTTTCTCGCAAGAGGAGCACGAGACCGATAAGCCACAGCAGTAGCACGAGAGCTGGAAGCACCGCGCTGGCAGCAGGACCTATCATGTCCGCTATTCCGGATGAGATCGTTAGCGAAATGCGATTGCCGTGGAAGGGGCTCGGACCGGTATAAGTGTTCCAGATCGTCTGAAGGTAACCCTGCTGTCGGAATAGGCCTGCATAACAGTAGTCGTCGCCTGAGTAGCGCATGTTGAGGCCCGTCAATGCGAATGCCGCGAGTGGGGCGGCATAGGCCAGGGTCAGCCCGAACAAGGCGAGATCGTAGCCACCCCAGCGGCGCGCGCTGGCCTCTTCAGCTGACACAATGGCCCCTGTAGATGAGATCACTCACGGATGCGCACGGGCTCTTAATGGAAGTCATTATTTGGGCAGCAGGATGCCGCTGGGGCGAATCTAGTCTGAGAGAAAGCCATTGATCGGCTCGCGCTCGGTGCTCCCGACGGAGCGGATCCAATCGATGGGCGGCTGTCGCCAATCGATTCCCGTGTAGGTCGGGCTTGGATCGAACTTGAAGAACTCGTAGTAATTGCCGCCGGCATAAAGCGCTTCGGGAATCAAGACTCGATAGGTCGCCTCGAGATCGACGATCAGGCCGTCAGCCAATCGATAGACATCTCCCTCTTCAGCAATGCCCGCCATAAGCGGACGCTGCGTTTCGATGGTCTCAATCAACTGCCTCCCAGTGATGTCCACCTCAACCAACTGATTCGTAGTTGAAAGAAGCCCAATGATGACGCCCGGGCTGATATCTCCCGGAAAGAGGTCCTGCTGCACGTAGCGGGAGCTGGCCAGGGCCACCTCCGCGCCCTGCCAGGCCTCAAGCCAGGGCTCGAGCAGGAGAGCCGCCATCTGGGGCGATTTGCGGTCGATGGAGGGCTCCGCGTAGCCGATGACCTCCCAGATCGCCTCGTCCGTCCGAGCCCGCCAGTCATCGATGATCTCCGCAATATCCGGATCTTCGCGGCCTGCCTTGTTGCGCACGAACTCGGTTTCCATTTCCATGATTTGGTCCGCATCTGTATCGTAGAGAAGGTCGATACGAGTGTAGCCACGGTTGAAGAAACCGCTTTCAACGAGCCGCACGCCGTCCACGACCTCGTTGATCTCTTGATGGCAGTGGCCGCCGCCGATGAAGCGGATATCGAACTCCGCCGCAACCGCCGCCAGGGCTCGGGTTTCGCCTGCACACACATGCCCGACGATCAGCAACAGCTCAGCGCCCTCGTCGCGGGCGCGCCTGGCAGTTTCAGGGAGCACATCGGCATAAGGTAGGAAATCCAAATCTGCAACGTGCGCCGGCTGAGTGTCGACCTTCGTCTCGGGCGTCGTCAATCCGATTACACCGATCTTGATCCCATTGACCTCAGTGATGAAATAGGGAACTGCGAAGTCCGGGACCTCGCCGGAGGCGCTCTCACGAATGTTGGCCGAGAGGAAGGGGAACTCGGCTTGGTCTGCTCGATCTCGCAGCGCTTCCAGACCGAAATCGAAGTCATGGTTTCCGATGGCGGCTGCATCGTAGCCCATTGCGTTCATGACGTCCGTCATTGATTGGCCTTCCCACACCGTGGAAAGTGCGTGGCCGGTCCACATATCGCCGCCACTGAGTACCAGGAAGGGCCCATCTTCGGTCAAACCCTCCCGCTGCCGCCACTTGTACGCCATGCCGGCCGAGCCGCCGCTGTTCTGGTAGGGGTCCATCCAGCCGTGTTCGTCGTTTGTGTACAGAATGACGAGCTGACGAACCTTTTCAGTTTGTCTTGAACCTAGCCCGGCCGTCGGTAGCACGCTGCATGCGCCAACGGCAGAGGCGCCAAGCAGAAGCAGTGCCAATCGCTTCAATGCGATTGACTTGCGGTTCAAGCCCAATTTATGCCAGCTTTCTGAGATGGATTAGCAGGGAGGTGACCCGGATGAACGGTACATCCTGGTACCCGTCCTTGACGATTCGGTTGACGACCCAATCTAGCGGTTCGAGAACAATCCGTGGACTGAGGACCGTATTGATGACGCCGATATTCGAAGGCGCGGCAGAGGAGTCCAATTCGATCTCAGTCGAGATGTGCCTTAAGTAGGATTTAGGTGTGTAGTAAGCATTGGCGTTGCGATAACCCGCTGGAACGAGTAGCCCGAACACGTCGAGCACAAGTGCCTTGCTGAGCGACAAGAGCCCCCTATGAGTTGGGAGCTTGATATCGATTGCATGCAGCATTTCGCCTCCGGGCTTGAGCAAGCGATCCATGTGACGCCACACTGGGCGAATTAGATCGTTGGGTACATGCTCGAGGGTCGAGGCGCTATAGATACAATCGAAGTAGCCTGATTGAAGTGTCGAGGAGTCGGGGTCTCCAAGGCGTTCTAGCACGTAGTTGACTTTGGGGTTGGATCGAATGAACTCTTCGGGATCCTGACCCCGCAGCCAGAATGGTTCATCGCTGCTCAGGCCAAAGTCGTCGACCGCCCACAATTCGCAGCCATACTCTGTGGCAAGGTGCTTGGGAAGCGGGGAATAGCCAGCGCCTACATCGAGAACCGCTTCATCGGGCTTCCAATCTCGAGACGTAGCGATCCATGGGTAGTCGAAGCCTTTAAGGCCAAAGCCAGCTCCGACTACTCCGGCTTGTTTCCAATCAACGAGCCTTGCCGCATCGGCGAGAACGATTTCAACGACTCGATACTTGCTTCCGCTCGACGTCAACATAAAACCCCTGGCAGTTTGTCACGAGCTCCATGGCGCACAAGATCCGACCGCGGATATGGTGCGTTTCCATCAGAGTGCAGCTCCCCGGATGTGCCAAGAGTGACCGCGAAGATCACTGCCGCGAAGAGGCGAGTTTGCAGCGATCTCTTGCGGCAAAGGATTCCCCATGGCAAGCCTGTCACGAGCTGGTCTCATCCTCTCCCCCCAGCTTGGTGAGGAGCACGAATCGTCCTGTCGGCTCGACAGATCCGGAATACTGTTCCCTCCACTCCGGCCTGTCCTGCGGCGACTCTCGCATCCAGTCCCAGTCATCAGACGTGATCAAGGCATAATCAAAGTCACCAAGCACGAGCCTTTCTATGAGGTTGGCATCCACTGGGCCAAGCTCGAAATTCTCTCGGTCACTCCGCATATCTAGGCCAACATTGAATAGAGCCCTCAGCTCGTTGCGATCAAAGCCGATAGAAAAATACGGAACGATTGAGTGTGAGACAAATGTGGTGGCGCTATCCAGTTCACCAAGTTCATCCTTAAAGGCCAGAACCGGGTCGAAACGAGCGTTGGGCCGGAGGAGCGGATTTTGTCTCGCAATCTCCGGATATGTGACTCGGATGGGGTAAATCGTAAGAACCAAAAGGCTCAAGAGAACCGGAAGCTCTACCATTCGCTGTCGCTTGGGGAATAGCAGGATCAACCCCAAGGCGGCTGCAAATGTTACTGGAGCGAGAATCGCATTGAAGTAGCTCGGGAACGGCCAGGCCGGACGAAAGCTCAGGCCAATTACGGCGACGGTCCCGATCAATGCGATCGTTCCAAGGAGCAACCCAAGGGCGGTCTTCCTAACGGCTGGTCGCGGCAAGCGTAGGCCAGCGACCTGCGAACCGAGAATGGCCAGCATGGCGAAGCCCGGCAGATAGTGTCTAGGAACAATTCCGGCTGTGATGCGGTTGACCGTCGCCGTAAGCAAGACTAAGAGGGCCAGCGGCACTAGCCACAGCAGGCGCAACGACCAAGAGGTACCATTTCTGACCCAGAGACCCGCTACGATGAACAGGATGAATGCAATCGCCGCTTGCGGAAGGATCAAACCGGTAAAGATGTCGAAAGGATCTGAACGCTGTACAGCGACCGCATCCCAGATCGCACCATAGCCCAGAAAATCCGACGGCCGGAGCCCAAACAACGGCTCACGCAGGAATAACCAATTGGCCATCGCAAACATGACAACGCTGGCCAGAATACCCTGAAGCAGGATCCATAGATTCCCGGCCAGTTTTCGCACATCGAACCCGGCTGCGTTTGATACGCCAAGTCCGATCAACGCCAAACTCCAAACAAGCGTGGTCTCCTTTGTCTTGAACGCCAAGAACAGGGTCAATCCCATCAGCCGGATGAGCCAGGGATTGCGGTGGTCATCCCTTGCCGAGCGCACATAAATCGCGGTCAGGGCAAGCACTGCTATCATGGCCGAAGTGTCGATTTGTGGCGCCAACAGAAGTTCCACCACGACTGGAAGACCTAGGAGAATCGCTACCGCGATGACCCCGCGCATGATCTGCGGAGTCTTCGACATGGATCTCGCCGAATAATACACAAGGAGAACGGCCAGCCCAGATGCGATCGCTGAGTAGTAGCGAAGACCTTCCAGCGGACTTGGGAAGAGACTGGTGAGAGTGCGGAGGGCGTAAATATGAACATAGCGGTTCAGCATGTGCGTGGACAGACCTCGGCGAAAGCCGATGTTTATATAGCCAAGCATGTCCGAACCTACGAGCTGACCTCCGTTTTGGTAAAAGAATCGGGCAATCAGGATAGCAACGGTCACAGCCGCGACGATTTCCAGAATTGCGAGAGCGTGTAGTGCTCGCGCCCGCTCGAACCACGCCGCGTGGAGGGGCACCGGAACGGGGCTCGGAGCAGAGGTTGGCTCGGTGGTCGTGCGCGATCCCACGGTCAGCGCGCGGCCGTTGGATAGGAAAGCAGCCAGCGCTTGAGCAGCGCCCAGGCAAAGGCGAGCGGGTATCTCACTCCTCGCGGCTTCTTGCTGGTCCCTTCGTGACGCTGCGTTACGCTCACAGGGGCTTCGATAATCCGCAAATTGTGTCTGGCGGCCTCCATGATGAACTCGGCGGTGTGGAACTGCTGCTCGTGCAGATCCAACTTGGCGAGCTCGCTGGCGCGGATGGCACGGTAACCATTGGTGCAGTCATGGATCCGGACCCCTGATAGCAGCGAAACCAGCCACGAGAACCCGACGATTCCCGCATGTCGGGCGCTTCCCCGTTCCGCGTAGGCGCCGGCGAAGCGATTGCCCAGTACGACGTCCGCCTGGCCGTGGAGAATCGGACCCACGAGTCGCTCTAGCTCAGCGGGGTTGTGCTGGCCGTCGGCATCCATCGTGACCACGATCTGGGCCCCGTTCCGAATGGCCAGCTCGTAGCCGGTCCTGATCGCGGCCCCGCCGCCGCGGTTGATTGCGTGCGAGGTGACGGGCACAGAGTAGCTTCGGGCAACCGATTCGGACTGATCGCGCGCGCCGTCCACGATCACCAGCGTAGAAACCGGGCTAGATTCGACCGAAGGAGGGATTTTCGGGAGCACCACCTCAAGGTTCTTTTCTTCGTTGAAAGCCGGAATCACGACCACGATGTCCTCGGATTCTGCTTCGGCCATTTCCTCAGCGTACTCCTCTTGTGCGAGTGCGCTCACCAGGTCGCTGAGTGAACTGCGGAGGTCGGAGATCTCCCGCAGCGCGAACAAAATAATGGCAAACAGAACGAGGTTGCTGAGGATGGCGATCGCCACGATGCGGGACGGGGCCGCAAACACCGCGGTAATCCCGTCGGCGACAGACGGATTGGCTGACACCGCGCCGAGGGCGATTCCGATCGCGAGCCCGATCAGCAGTTCGATTCGCCGATAGCGCCCGTGCCGGTACTGCAGGATCGCGTAAACCACGATCAGACCGGCGACGATGAGACCGAACAGCCTTAGGGATGACACTTGGGGCTCAGCTTGCAGCATCGAGCGGGTCTCGTGTCGATGGCTGGTCAGTTTCGACCCCTTCCAGGAAATCGGACTTCCGTCGACTGCCGTCCCAGCGGATGTCGGGGATGAGCACGTCCCGGTACCGTTCGATGCGGTCACGTACCTGCATCAGGTCAGTGAGCATGACCTCCAGCTCAGCCTCGACGTCATGTGTGGGTTCGTAACCCAAGTCTAGCAAGTGCTGATGGTCCGGATTGTAATAATGCTCTTCCGGCTCCTGCCGGGGGTTCTCGATGTTTCGCACCTCGACTTCGAGACCCAGGGTCGCACCGACCCGCTGCACCTTCTGAGCCAGCTCGGTGACGTCGTATACCTCCTCGAACTGGTTGAAGACCCGGTACTCACCGCGTGCAGGAGGATGCTCGAGCGCAAGCGCCAGGCACTGCATCGAATCGCGGAGAGGGAGGAAGCCGCGTTTCTGGAGGCCTTTTCCGAATAGGGTTAAGGGATGGCCGATGACCGCCTGCGCGCAGAAGCGGTTGACCGCCGTTCCGAACGACTGGTCGATGTCGAAGCGAGTGCGCATGCGAGAGTCGTCTCCCATTTCATCGATCCGGGTTCCGAACACGACTCCTTGCATAATGTCTGTCGATCGCAGCCCCCAGATCTTGCAGGCGAACATCACGTTGTTCGAATCATGTACCTTGGACCAGTGATACCACGATCCGGCCTGGCGAGGAAACGGAAGCCGATCGCGGCGGCCGCGGAATTCGATCTCGAAGAAGCCCTCAGGAATGTCCACGTTTGGGGCGCCGTACTCCCCCATCGTGCCCAGCTTGACCAGGTGCGCCTCCGGGGCCCTGTCCCGCATCGCATAGAGAAGATTGAGTGTGCTGACCAGATTGTTCGTCTGCGCAAAGACGGTGTGATCGACATCGATCATGGAGTATGGGGCAGACGGCATCTCCCCCAGGTGAACGATCGCATCCGGTTCGAACTCGGCGAGGATTTCGTCGACGAACCCGTATTCGCCGAGGTCGCCTTGGTAGAAGCGTAGGTGCTCGGAATAGTGCTCCTGAAATGCAATTATCCGCTCCTCCATATCAGCGATTGGGATCATGCTGTCGCTGCCCATCTCGGCCACCCACTGGCGCCGGAGGAATTTGTCTGCCCCTGCCACTTCATGGCCCCGGGAGGCAAGATACTGGGCCAGCGGCCACCCCAGATAGCCGTCAACCCCGGCTATAAATACTCGCATCGTCTCCTCCTTGACTATCGCGCCAGGCGTTCGGATCTACGTAGAGCGCGCCGTCTTCGGCATCGGCGTAGATCTCTAATCCCTCAATCAACGTACCGCCACTCGGAGTGAAATCGCGCACCCAGTAGTCATCGAAGAGCGCGAGGACAGCGCCGTTAGCAAGCCGATCGCGGTAGGCGGCCATTTGCCCCGGCAAGTCCTCTCGCAATGCCTGCGTGAACTGATCCCGCCCCAATGGGACGCTGTAGGCTGATCTCCCGGTCAGAATATAAACATATTCTCGGTCGTTGGTGATAATCGTGATCTCCGGATCGATCTCGAGCAGACGCTCGATCGTTCCAGATGAGTACCTCGCGTCTGCGTATCCGCGCGGGGGCGGTTCGATGGCGATTTGAATCGTCTTCCAACCGTTCAGCGCCAGGAGCGCTACAAATGCTCCGGTGATCACCCGCCCCAGGCCAATCGGTGTTCCCGGCCGGGCAAGCCTCCAGCCGGCGAGGAGGCCGGTGAGGATCATCGCTACGGCTAGCACCGGTGAAAGATAGCGTTGGGTGATGCGCAGTGTGGCGTCAAGAAACGCCATCGAAGCAATCATCATAGCTAGGTAACCGAGAATAAAGGTGAGCAAAAACGTCGGAAACCAGCGAGCGCCCTCGGTCAGCCTTCGATCGCGGTAAATGCGCAACGTGAGGTAGGCCGCGACTGCAAATGCCAATGCAACCAACGCTGCCATGAGCAGGATTTGCACGCGTCGCGTGCCGACATCGCCGAACAGCCAGGTGGAGGCTTCGCCAAGGCTCAGGGCCAAGCGCGTTCGTGTAAGCAGCCATTCTACCGGCCGACCGGTTGCAGTGTCGCTGAGCCCGCTGTTGCGAAACGACCAGTATGCGAACGGCAACAGTGCAGGAACGACGTAGAGCGCGGCGGCCCTCAGCTTCTCTCTTAAGCCTCGATCCCAGAACAGGATCAAGGCCGCGACTGAAGCTGCAACCAGTGCCAGTCCTGCAAACCTCGTGATTATGGAAAGGCCAGCGGCAATTCCACCAAACACGAGCCATACAACATCGTCCTCGATGACGAATCTTCCCAAGGCGTAGATACTGACCAATGTGAGAAAAATAAACAGCGCCTCGCTCATCGCTGCGCCGTGCACCGCCAGGATGATCTGAGACAGCAGAAACCAGGCCGCGATGAGTGCAGCGGTCACCTTGGACCCCGAGAAACGGAAGGTGATCAACCATGTCAGCGCGATGTTCACTCCGAAAAGCACGGAGTTGAGATACCTGCTTCCCGGCAGCGGATCGATGCCGAACAGCCCAATCCCGGCGAGCACTGTTGAAAGCAAGGGCGGGAACGCGACGATCGGTCGAACGCCATCGGCGGCGGGATAGCCGTAGATGTCTCCAGCCATCAAGCTGCGGGCACCGGCGATATAGTGCACGGCGTCGCCGGATACCCACGCTCCGAAGCGAGTGTAGTAAAGCAGGAGCACGACCCCCAGCAGGCCGAGCACCACCGGCACCAGCCAGGGCCAGTTCACTATGCCTGTTCTCTCTTCAACCTGCGCAGGTTCGGAAGACGATCGTGTGTCTAGGGGTTCAGCTTGTGTCACATGCCCGCCCCAGGAGGCAATTCCACGGGAGACGATAGGATTTCAACCAGGAGACGTACCGCATTTTCGACATCGCCTGCGTCCACCATCTCCGATGGCGTATGCACATAGCGGCATGGAATGGAAATCACACCCACCGGAACTCCGGCGCGCGTGAGCTGGATAGCAGTGGCATCGGTCGTGCCGCGCTCGAGCACTTCGAGCTGGTACGGGATGTGTGCAGCCTCGGCGCGCCGCACCATC
>JBGMQN010000057.1:0-4285 GCA_048054495.1 Anaerolineales bacterium | reverse complement strand
GCGCTATCCGAACTCGATTCCCTGCGCCAGCGGCAGCTCCTTGGACCAGTTGATGGTGTTGGTCTGCCGGCGCATGTAGGCCTTCCAGGCGTCCGATCCGGACTCGCGGCCGCCGCCGGTCTCCTTCTCTCCTCCGAAGGCGCCCCCTATCTCGGCGCCTGAGGTTCCGATGTTTACATTTGCGATCCCACAGTCGGAGCCGCGCGAACAGAGGAAGATCTCCACCGTCCGCATGCTGTCCGTGAATATGGCGCTGGACAGGCCCTGCGGAACGTCGTTGTGGATCTCCATGGCCTGGTCAAGGGTGTCGTACTCGAGCAAGTAGAGGATCGGGGCGAAGGTCTCCTGCTTCACGATTTCCGTCTGTTCGGGCATCCTGACGATGGTGGGCTCCACGAAGTTCGGTCCGAGGTCGGGGAGCGCGTTGCCGCCTGCAACGATCTCGCCGCCCTGTTCTTTGATCTTCTCAAGTGCATCGAACATCTCTTCCACCGCAACGCCTGCCACCAGCGGCCCCATTATCGTCCCCTCCTCGAGCGGATCTCCCAGCCGCACCTGCTCGTAGCCCTTAACCAGACGCTGCTCCAAATCTTCAGATATGTCTTTGTGCACGATGATGCGGCGTGTGCTCGTGCAGCGTTGGCCTGCCGTTCCGACCGCACCAAACAGGATCGCCCGCGTGGCCAGGTCCAGGTCGGCATCCTCCGCCACTACGATGGCGTTGTTGCCGCCCAGCTCGAGAATGGTCCGCCCAAAGCGACGCGCCACCGTTTCAGAGACCCGACGGCCGATCTTGGTCGAGCCGGTGAAGGATACCAGCGGTACGCGCGTGTCGTTGAGCAGCAGCTCGCCAACGTCGGATCCGCTCCCTATGACGAGGTTGAAAATCCCCGTCAGGCCGTGATCTGCCATGACCTTGTTCACCATATGTTGAAGGGCTACTGCCGTAAGCGGTACATAGGAGGAGGGCTTCCAGATCACGGGATCTCCACAAACCGCGGCAATTGCGGCGTTCCAGGACCATACCGCCGCCGGAAAATTGAAGGCGGTGATCACGCCGACCGGACCCAGCGGATGCCACTGCTCGTACATGCGGTGGGCGGGTCGTTCCGAATGCATCGTCAGCCCGTACAGCTGGCGAGATAGACCCACCGCGAAGTCACAGATATCGATCATCTCCTGCACTTCGCCATGCCCCTCCGCGCGGATCTTGCCCATCTCCAGGCTGACGAGATCTCCCAGCGGCTCCTTGTATTCCCGAATCAGCTCGGCCAGGTCCCGCACGACCAAACCCCGCTTCGGAGCAGGCACCTCCTGCCAGGTCACGAAGCTCTCAGCTGCTGCGCTGGCCACCCGTTCATAGGTATCCGGTGAAGCTTGGATGACGCTCGCGATCGGCTGGTTGTTCGTCGGGTTGTATGAAATTAATTCCCTACCGGCCGGGTCTTTGATCCACTGATCGGGCCCGGTGCATGCCCCGGCGTTGAGCTCCTCAAGGTCAAGTTTCTTGAGCAGTGATTGCATGAAATGGACTCCTGTAGACACGAGCATTCAAGTTTACCAAACAGGGGATCGTCAGGCGATTACGCGCGTGCCCGGCGCGTACCCAAGCAGCGCGCTTTGAAGATTTCCGGATGAGGCGCCGGAAAAGATGCGTACCTCGATTTCTGGCATGGCCGCGGCGAGTGCCAGAGCTTGCTCGACCTTATGGGCCATCCCGCCCGTGACATCGGTGGAATCTGCGCCCTCCAGCTGGATATCTGCAATCTGGTCTGCTGAGATCTCGGGCATGACCCGCTCGCGAGCCGGGTACCGTTCATATACGCCCTCTTCTATGCCCGCTAGAAGGATCCTTTCGGGCTTCAGAGCCTTAGCCAGATGCGCCATCACCTTCTCGGTTGACAGGATCGCGGCCCCCTGGCTTCGGTCAAATACGATATCACCCTGAACGACCGGGAGCTGACCCGCTTTCAGCGCCCTGCGTATCGGCCCGTTGGGCATTTGCACGATCTCGCCCTGATCTGATACGGTGAAGGCCGAGGGGGGAAAAGAGAACGCCGGAAGGCCGGCCTCCAGCAGCGTATCCATTACGATCCGGTGCAGCCGGTTGGCGGCTGCCCAGACTTCCCGAACCCCGCGCCACTCCTCTGCGGTTTTTACTCCCTCCAGGATATCGAACTCCGCCGCCGCCGCATGACCGAAAGATCCGGATCCATGACCGACCAGCATCTTGATCTCCGGTTTGGCGCGCATCGCTTCCGACATTTCCTTAGCCAGCCGTTGGAGGATGCCGATCTGCGCGGTTTCGCGCTGCGACTTATCGGTAATGAGCGATCCGCCCAGCTTCAGGAAAATCACTGACCGATTTCAGTCCGGATGGTGCGAACCGCGCCCGCTTCCTGCAGTGCGGTGTCAACCGCTTCAAGCGTCGAATCGTCAACAAGCGCGATCATGACGCCTCCGCCGCCGGCGCCGGAAAGCTTGGCACCGGTGGCGCCCGCTTCCCTGGCGGCCCGGACCAATCGCTCCAGGCTGGGACTGCTTACCCCCAATGTTTCGAGCAGCGTCTGATCGTGATTCATGAGCGGACCGAGATCGCCCATCCGGCCTTGGCCGATGGAGGCCGCGGCCTGATCGGTCAGCTCGCCGATCGAATCGAATAGGGCATCCACAAACTCCGTGTCCCCCGCCCAGCGGCCGTGCAGCATGGTGACCAGCTCTTTAGTGGGCGAGGGTTCACCCGTGTCTCCGATTACGAACTGGAAGCGACCGGTGACTCCCAGCGGTCTTGGTTCTTCCCCTTTAATGAACAGCACTGGAATCTCGAATGCCACCACAGTGTTGTCGATCCCGGATGGATCTCCGTGGTGCAGCTTTTCGACCTCAAAAGCCATCTGGGCCACCCGATCCGCGCCAAGCTCGTGCTCGAAGTGTCCACAAACCGCGCGCATAATCGCCACCGAAACCGCGGCGCTAGATCCCAGGCCGGAAGCGGGGGGGATGTCCGACGTGACATGCACCTGAAAGCCGCCTGAGGCCCGTGTCTCTTCCATGGAGAGACGAATGGCCCTTGCCAGAGGTTGGCTGTCCGGCATTTCATCCAGGTAGGTATCAACACCGACCTCGGGAGCCTCGATCTTGACACGAGCTTCGTCCAGCGCGAGCACTTCCGCGTGCGCGCGGACCGCCTGAACGGGCGCTGCCAGCGCCGGACGACCGTAAACGGCCGCGTGCTCGCCAAGCAGAATCACCTTTCCGGGTGCAGAGGCCTTCGTCATAGGTTCTCCAAATCGGCTCACTCGAAGACCGGAGCGTCCAAGTCTCCGTCATCAGGCCCGCAAACTCAGAGGTAGAGGATCAAAGCTGCCAGCAATCCCCACAGAACCAGTGTAGCCAGGAGTGGTCGGTCGGTGAGAATCAGCTCTTCCGGTGCGCCCCCGGCGTTCTCCATGTGGATCAGATAAATGTAGCGAAAGACTCCATAGATCACGAAGGGGATGGTGAGCATCATTAGATTATTCGATGGCAGGTTGAGCGCCGAAAACGTATAGAGCGAATAGGCCATGATCGTCGAGGCCGACACGATTACGATCAGCTGATCCAGGAGCCCAATCGTGTATCCGTCGAGAACTTTGCGATGGGCGTTGGCTCCTTCGGCCAGCAGTATGATTTCTGCACGCCGCTTGCCAAATCCAATGATGAGGGCCAAGAAGGTGGTAACGACATATAGCCAGGGAGAAAAGCGGGCCACCTCAATCAGCACAACGCCGGCCGCCACCCGCAATACGAAGCCGGCAGCGATAATCAACACGTCGATAATAGGAGCATGTTTCAGCCAGAACGAATAGAACAGGTTGAGAACGAAATACAGCGCGATGATCCAGCCGAAGCTTGGTTCGAGGGCGAAGCTGGCAGCCATAGAGAACACCGCCAGCGCAATGGCGAACACCACCGCCACCGGGATGGACAACAGTCCCGCGGCAATCGGGCGATTGCGCTTCGTGGGGTGCTGGCGATCGGCTTCCACATCCGCGATGTCGTTCAGGAGGTAGACTGCGCTGGATATCAGGCAAAGCAGTATGAACCCAGCGATGGTGCGGAGCAGGGGGTCTCGCTGCGTAAGCTGCTCGTCGAAGATGAGCGCGGCAAAGATGAAGGCGTTCTTCGTCCACTGACGGGGCCGCATCGCCCTAATGAGCGCTTTAAGCATCTCGCGCATAATAGCAGGTGCGTTGACACGGAGCAAGCAGGCGGAGGAGCTAGGGAGCCGGGGAGCAGGGGAGCG
>JBGMQN010000090.1:0-36761 GCA_048054495.1 Anaerolineales bacterium | reverse complement strand
GGAATTGGGAGCCGTTTCCGATTCGACCCGAGCGACTCGACGCAGTCTTCATCACACACGCGCACATCGACCACACCGGTTATCTGCCCCGGCTGGTCGCGCAGGGTTTTGACGGTCCGGTATACGCGAGCGAGGCCACATGTGCTCTGCTCGAGCTGCTGCTTCCGGACTCGGCATACTTGCAGGAACAAGATGCGGCCTACGCCAACAAGACCGGGTACAGCCGGCACAAGCCTGCTCTCCCTCTGTACTCGGTGGAGGATGCGGAGGCCGCCTTGGAGCTCTTGCAGCCAGTCGCACCCGAGCAATCTCACGCTTTTGATGGGCTGGAGGCTACCTGGTTTCCTGCCGGGCACATCCTAGGTTCAAGCATCCTTCAGTTGGACATTCGGGCCTCTGGAAACCAGCGGCGGGCGGTGTTTTCCGGGGATCTAGGAGGCTATCGGGGCCCGTTCATGGCCGAACCCACCCCCATCAACGCAGCCGACATACTGTTCGTCGAATCTACCTACGGTGATCGCCTGCACGCCGATCAAAAGCCTGAGGCAAAGCTCGAAGAGCTTATCCGAAGAGTCTGGGATCGCGAGGGGGTGCTGCTAATCCCCTCCTTTGCCGTTGGCCGGACTCAGCAGGTGCTCTACCTCATCCGACAGCTGCAGGAGGCCGGCAAGGCACCTGATATTCCGGTCTATATCGATAGCCCTATGGCCGTGGATGCCAGCCATCTATACTGCGATTTCGGCGATGACCACAATCTCGAGATCAGCTTGCTCATGGACCAGGAGCGCTGCCCGCTTCGCTGCCAAGATACCAGTTTCGTCAAAGAAGTCCAAGATTCGAAGGCGCTCAACAGGCGCCCGGGCCCGGCAATCATCATTTCGGCGAGCGGAATGGCCACAGGGGGCAGGATCCTGCATCACCTCAAGTGGCGCCTCCCCGACAAGCGCAACTCGGTTCTATTCATCGGTTATCAGGCCGAGGGGACCCGCGGCAGGAGGCTTCTGGAAGGCGCAAAAAACATCCGCATCCACGGCCAGGAGATCGCCGTGAGTGCGGAAATCGTGCAAATAGACGGGCTGTCCGCTCACGCCGACCAGGCAGAGCTGCTTCGCTGGCTGGCAGGGTTTAAGGTCGCGCCCCAGCGGGCGCTGATCGTGCACGGTGAGCCGCACGCCAGCCAGGCGCTCCGGAGTCAGCTCGCGAACGACCACGGCTGGTCGGCCTCCATGCCACAGATTGGGGAAAGCATAATCATCCGCTGAGGGGCACGATGCAGGCATCGACCTAAGATGACTGAGAAGACATTGTCTGCGGGTACCAAGCAACTCCAAACGAAGAGCGGCCCAGCGCCTTCGGTCCAGGATGAGCGAAACGCCCTGGACCGCCTCGGCCAGGCACTTGGCCCCTTCGGGCTTTCCCCTCAGCAGATAACCAATCTGTGGGTCGCGCTTAAGTCCAAGCCCGCTCTGCTGTTGAGTGGTCCCAGGGAGAGCATGCGTGATCGCCTGGCGATGGACTTAGCCAAAACGATAGCGGGTTCGCAGGCCGAGCGCTGCCTGCTCCTTCAGGGCCATCCCTGGTGGGCAGCGAAAGCCCGCAACCAGGCGCAGTTCATTCAGGCTCAACAGCGCTACACTACTCTCCGGTTGCGTTCGTTCCTCGACTTTGTAGCGGACCCTGAATCCGACGCCGATCTGTTCTTTGCAATCATGCTGGATGTCAGCCGCGCTGAATTGCACGAGTATTTCGTGGACATACCCCGGCAGGTGCGGTCGATCGGCGGCGTCGAGCTCCCCTTCGATTTCGCCCTGCTGCCAACGCGTTACTCAGACCGGTTGTATTGGCTGGCTACGTTCGATCCCCACCCCTCGACCTGGATGGAGCCGCGCGTCTTGGACACGGCCACGGTCATCGAGCTGGGAGCAGTCGCGCCCCTTGAGGAAGCTGGCTCGGCTCCACTCCTGCCGGGCGAGCCGGCATTTTCCGAAACACTAGTGCATTCTAGGCGTTTCGATCCCAGGGCTGCCCGTGCGGCCCTGCCCGCGCATGGGCATGGCCACGACGATGCCTTACGGCCTCTGCGCTGCGTACTGGCCCTACTGCGCAAACAGAGGCTGGAGCCACCTTCGGGATTGATCTCAGATGGACTGCTATACCTCGGGAACGCGTGGGACGTTGCGGGCGGTGGATTGTTCAGTGTCGACCCAGTCGCCAACACGATCCAGGCCGGGGAATTTTGGCTGAAGCAGTCGGCTCTTCCCCGGCTTAGCGCGATGCTGCGACAGCACCGGGCGTTGCAGATGGATTTTGCGGATTGGCTGGACGACGAATTCCCCGAACTCGTGCCTAGCCATGAAGGGGCGCTGAGCCCCCGCGAAGAACGCCTCTCAATCTAGCTGTAGCGAGCAAAGCACCGATCGGTGGGCCAGCGCATCTGAACGCGGTTGATTTTCGCTCGGCCGCAGCCAGCGCACACGGAAGGATCGATGAGCTATCGTGGCGCGGCAGACGGATGGGCGAATGGGGTCAGAGGCGGCTGAGGCCTACCGATTTGTTCCTGTTAACCAGACACAGCGCGCAGGGATCTTGCCTTCTTCCCTGCGCGCTGGCTTGAGGCGACGCGCCGATCCGCATACCAGGTCCGAGCCTTTTAGTGATCGTGGCCTTCGTGACCTTCGTGGCCTTCGTGACCTTCGTGGCCTTCGTGACCTTCGTGGCCTTCGTGACCTTCGTGGCCCTCGTGGCCTTCGTGGCCCTCGTGACCCTCGTGGCCCTCGTGACCTTCATGGCCTTCGTGACCCCCAGATGCGCCTGCATAGTTCCCCGGGTTGTCATCGAAGGATTTCTTGCATCCAGGGGAACAGAAGTAGTAGGTCGTCCCCATGTGTTCTGAAGTGAATTGAGCCGTCGCTTCGTCGACTTCCATGTTGCATACCGGATCCATTGCCATAATTGACCTCCTTAGAGTCTTGGATTGGCTTCCGAGAATGGGCGTTGGTCTTGAGAGAGTACTCCAACCACGCGTTCATCAGGGATTGAAGGGGTATCCGGCCTGGATCCAGGCGCGGAACCCCCCATCAAGATTATAAATGTTCGTGTAGCCCGCGCCGACAAGCTCTCTGGCTGCAATAGCGCTCATGCCCCCGCTGCGGCAGTAGAGAACGACTCGGGCGTCCTTCTGCTCTGGAAACTCCTCCAGCCGTTGCGTCACCTCATCAAATTTGATATGCGCCTCGGTTCCTGGGATTTCCCCCTCATTGGGTACGTGCACGTTTACGAAGAAGAAATCCTTGGCCTGCAGCATCGCCTCGAGCTCAGCCGGAAGGATATCCACGTACGAGCCCCCGCCTTCGACAGGAACGACCTGCCCCACATCGCCTTTGCGGTCCGATGCTCCAGATGTCTCCGTCGATCCGCTGCATGCGCTAAGTGCCAGCCCGGCAACCAGGCCTACTAGCAGGAGATTCTGTAATCTGGCGTCGTTCGCTTTCAACCTATCTCTTGGTCTGCGTCCGCTCGATATCCGCAGTTTTTGGGTGCCTCGGCCAGGTCTGGGGCCATCGTGCGTATGGCCTCTTCCAGCCTCGCCGGAACGGACCCGTCTTGACACCGCCCGAGGGAGACATTGGTCCGATTGTCGTGCCCGTGAACGACCAGCGTCCCCGGCGCCTCACCCGGCCGATTCACGAGCAGGACAACGTACTGACAGGTGCACGCCGCCGACCCGTGATGAGGGCAGGAGCATTCCTCCGGAGCGCGCAACTCAGCCCTTGCGGCCTGGAGATCGAAGGAGCGCGTCACCTGATAGCCTGATTCGGAGAGCCGGCTTGTGAGGCGAATCACAGCTTCGTTAGCGTTCAAGGTGCCCACGTCTAGTTCGTGCATTTCCACCTAACCTTCAGAGTCTATCGATATAGGCGTCGAGGGCCGAGAGCGATCCTGCCCAACATGACTGAGCGATTCGGCCTGCTCAGGTTGCGGGGATAGCGATTGACAAGAGGCCCTTCCTATAGCAAAAAGGTAGGTAGACTTGCTGCCCGACGCCGCCTATTCGTGCGGCAATTTGAGTACGAGCCACGCTGCCCCTCAAGAGCAGAATTCGCTTAGAAAGGTCTTTCTATGCTAAGTCAGTCCTCAACCGAATTTCGAAATCGACTCCGATCGTTTCGAGTGCTCATGCCGCTTGCATTGGGCGCGGTGGTGATTGTCTACCAACTGGGTATCGCACTCATCATTCATGACAATCTCGGCGATGAAGCACACTTCATCGTTGAGATTCTCTTCTTCGCCACCGTTGGACCCGCGGCGGTTTATTGGGCCTTGACCCGTGTCAACGTCTGGCTGGAAGAGAAGCAACAGCTCGAAGAAAAGGTCCTAACGAACGAAAACCGCCTGGCGTCCCTCATGGCAGCCTCTGCCGACGCCATCTTAAGCCTCAACCGCGATTTCGAAATTGACTCATGGAATCGAGGGGCGGAACTGATTTTCGGCTTCAGCCGGGAAGAAATCGTGGGATCCAAGTTCGTGCGACTCCTACGCGGCCGCGAAGCTCCAGAGGTGGAACTGCGTTGGTTGGCAGACACCGTAGAGCGGACCGGATTCGTGCGAGGCTATGAAACGGTCGGCCGAACTTCTAGCGGACAGATCGTGGATGTCGAGCTAACCGCTACCCAACTTACTGAGGATCGAAGCGAACCGGGATCCATGTCGGTGATCCTGCGCGATATCACCGACCGCAAACGCCGCGAGCAAGAGATCGCCAGCCTGAACGCGCGCCTGAACCAATTGGTTAAGCATCGGACCCAGGAGCTGGCAGAAAAGGTCGATCAGCTTGCCCAAGCGAACCTTGACCTTCAGAGCCTGGACCAGGTGCGCTCTGATTTCGTCTCAATCGTCTCCCACCAGATCCGAGCTCCTCTCACCAACATGCAGGGCGCAGTCGAGCGAATGCGCGCGGACTGCCCCGCGATTACCCAAACCTGCGACCGCATGTTTGCCATCCTGCAGCAGCAGATTGCCCGGTTGGACGCCCTCGTGCGAGAGGTGCTCAGTGCTGCGCGTATTGAAGCCGGCGAGGTGGCCATCCATGCGGAACCAACCTCGATCATGCCGGTGGTGAAGGACATCGTGGAACAAGTCCGGGCGCGATCGCCGCAGCGAAAGTTCCGGATCATCGACAAACCCGGATTGCCCCCGGTTCTTGCCGATCGAGATCGGCTGACCGAAGTCTTGGCCAACCTGATCGACAATGCCGACAAATACTCTGCCCCGACCGGCACCATTGGCATTGTGGTCTGGGCCAGCCGATCGGACGTGACCGTATCGGTACTCGACTCCGGTCCGGGCCTGCCTGATGTCGATCCCGATCGCCTCTTCGGCAAGTTCTATCGGGCGGAACGCGGCGACTCCCAGCCCGCCTATGGGCATGGCCTCGGTCTGTATGTGTGCCGAAAGCTGATCGAAGCGCAGGGGGGTCGTATATGGGCGGAAAGGCGCCGCACGGGCGGTGCGGCCTTCTCCTTTGCATTGCCGGTGTGGCAGGATGCAGATGCCTGAGGGGAAGGGAACCGTACTAGTCGTTGATGACGATGAGACCTTGCTCGAGCTGGTGGCAGATCAGCTCAGCATGGCTGGCTATCGGCCAATCGTAGCGGCGGACGGCGCCTCCGGTCTGCAAAGGGTCGATGATGAGCAGCCGGACTTGGTGATCCTGGACGTCATGATCCCCGGAATGGATGGCTGGGAGGTGTGTGATCGGTTGCGCCAGGGATCGCAGATACCAATCATCATGCTCACGGCGAAGGAAGGCGAGTTTGATAAGCTGCGAGCCTTCCAACTGGGCGTGGACGACTACGTCACCAAGCCCTTCTCTTTTGCTGAGCTTGTGGCGCGTGTCGGCGCCGTGCTTGCACGCACGCGCGGCGGCCGAGATCCACACCGACGCGTAGATTCGGGTGATCTGGCCATTGATTTCGAACTACGCAGGGTCACCCTGGAGGGCCGGGAGGTCAGCATCACGCCCCGCGAGTACGGCCTGCTGGAGGAGCTCACCCGCCATCAGGGTCGACCGGTCCCGACCGAGCAACTGCTTCTCAAAGCGTGGGGGCCTGAGTACGCTGGCGAGACGGAGCAGGTCAAACGGTACATTTGGTCGCTCCGACAGAAGCTTGAGCAGGACCCGGGCGATCCGAAGCACATCCTCACGGAACGCGGTTTCGGCTACAGATTCGAGTAAGGGCCGTGCGCACCGCCATTCCCACCCGTCTAAGACCCTAATTCGACGTATTCAAGACCCTGCCGTGCTACACTGAGACCGGAGTGCCTATGCAGGAGCCGGGCTACAGTGTTTCCTTGCCGGACCTCACCTTCTACAGGCAGGCCGTGCTTTGTCAATTTGCCTGCCCGGTGCAAACAGACGCTCGCGGCTATGTGACCGCAATCGCGCGCGGCGAATATGAGAAGGCCTACCTCATAGCCAGGGAGAACAATCCCTTTGCCTCCGCCTGCGGTTGGGTATGCGGCGCTCCCTGCGAGGCAGCGTGCAGGCGGGGAGAGATCGATGCGCCGATCGCCATCCGCGCCCTGAAGCGGTTCGTCAACGACCGCTACGGCGTGTACCTCGGAGAAGAAGGCGAGGCGCAGCATCTGCCTGCATGGCCGACATACGTTGGTGGCACTGCTGACTTCGATCTGGAGAATTCCAGCTTTCCTTCCAGCCGCTCCACGCTTCTGACCTCCGAGCAACGCGGAGAGAAAACCGGCAAACGGGTGGCCGTGGTGGGCTCCGGCCCGGCAGGCCTCACTTGTGCGCACGACCTGGCCCTACTCGGCCATGAGGTCACGATATTCGAGGCTACCTCGGCCGCGGGCGGTATGCTGCGGCTTGGCGTACCGGAATATCGTCTTCCGCGGGAGTTGATCGACCTTGAGATTCGGGCCGTGCTCGCGCTTGGGCCAGAACTCAAAATGGGCATGCGATTGGGCCGCGATTTTCAGCTATCCGATCTCCGTGAGGAGTTCGAGGCCGTGTTCATTGGCATCGGAAGCTACGGAAGCTACTCCCTCAACATCGATGGCGAGCAGCTCGACGGCGTACTGCGGGCGGTGGATTTCCTGATCAACGTCAACCTAGGGGGCTATAACCTGGACCTGGGTCGGCGTGTGATAGTGATCGGGGGCGGCAATGTGGCCATGGACGTGGCCAGGACCGCGGCACGCCTCGGCCATCCCGCAGAGTCGGGTGGCGACCTATCGGCGGCCCTGGATGTGGCACGAACGGCGGTCCGACTTGGGACGACCCAAGAAGTGCACGCTCTGGTAGTCGAATCGCGTGAAGAGATGCTGGCCGAGCCCGAGGAAATCCGCGAGGCGGAGCGCGAAGGTATTCAGATTCACAACGATGTGGCTCCGAAGCGAATTGTCGGGGAGAACGGGAATGCCGTAGGCGTCGAGACCTTGGATGTGCTCCGCGCTTTCGATGACCAGGGGCGATTCAACCCTGACCTGGCTCCGGGTACGGAACGCAACCTGCCTGCTGATAGCGTGATCGTGGCCATTGGGCAAACCGGAGAGTTCGAATGGCTGCGACCCGAGGACGGGTTAGAGGTATCAAGGCGCGGGACATTGGTCGTGGACCCGAAAACGATGGCCACCACCGCAGCAGGAGTGTACGCGGGCGGTGATATCGCCTTCGGGCCACGCTTGATCATCAACGCCGTTTCCGATGGGCAGACGGCGGCCCGCGGCATCCACACCTACCTGCAGGATTTGGTCCCACGCCGGATCACGCGTGGGTATTTCACACCTGTGTCCGTGCGAGACTACCCCGACACCGGACCGGTGCGAGATTACCTCCGCTGGCCGAGACGTTTGCCACGTATGCTGGCTGCAGAACGGCGCATCGGTGTGGCGAGCGTGGAGGTGGGATACGACGAATCCGAAGCAATAGAACAGGCCGACCGCTGCCTGATCTGCTCACTCAATCCCATATTCGATGGCGACCTGTGCATCTTGTGCAACTTATGCGTGGACGTTTGTCCCACAGATTGCCTCAAGCTGGTACCGGTAGACACGCTCCGAGGCGACGAGGATGTCGCCGCTGTGGTGCAGACGCGGACTCAGGACTGGGAGACTGCGAGCGCGATGTTGTTCGACCCGGTTCACTGCATTCGCTGCGGATTGTGTGCCGCCCGCTGTCCTACCGAAGCGGTGAGGATGGAAAGCTTCCGCTTCACAGAGGAGTTCGTATTCGAAACTCAGGAGCGAGTCGAGGGAGGGATTAAATGAGCACGAGCAGCCGTTTGGCTCCGCTGACCCGCTCCCGTGTCTGGCGATCTATCTTTCGCCATGGCTGGCCAGACAATCCGCTGGATCGGTCGCTGGTAACCACCAGCAATATCTTTCTGCATCTGCACCCCGTCAAAGTCAGCCGGAAGAGCATACGCTGGTCCTACTCCTTCGGGTTGGGGATTATCGCCGCCATCTCCTTCGGCATCTTACTCGTCACCGGTGTGCTGTTGATGTTCTACTACGTGCCCTCTGTAGAGCAGGCACATCTCACCATGAAGGAGATCCAGTTTGCGGTACCGCTGGGGCAATTCACCAGAAACATGCACCGGTGGAGCGCGCATTTGATGGTGCTGGTGGTGATTGTGCATATGGCACGCGTTTTCTATACGGGCGGCTACAAGCCTCCTCGCCAGTTCAATTGGGTGATTGGGATAGTGCTCCTGCTGGTTACGCTCGGCGGAAGCTTCACCGGGTACCTCCTGCCATGGGATCAGCTATCCTATTGGGCGATCACCGTGGGCACGAATATCGCCGGTTACGCGCCGCTTATCGGCCCCCAGATCAATCAAATGCTATTGGGCGGAGTCGAGGTCGGTCAACCCACCCTCTTACGTTTCTATACCCTTCACATCGCGGTTCTTCCCGTGATTACCGTTCTGCTCATCTCCGTGCACGTCTGGAGAGTGAGAAAGGATGGGGGATTGGCGGCTAACGACGCAGCGGCGGGCTCCAGCACTGTGTCCAAAATTGAGGCGGTGAATAAAGATGGCTGAGCCCAACGAAGCAAGAGAGGAGATCTTCCCCAAGGATCCGGGCAAGAGCTATTCCCTGGTAGAGCTGGTGAAGGGCGACAGTCCCATGGTGGGCAAAGGCCCGGATGACACGGTTTTCTCGTTCCCAGTCGTGTTGCTGTGGGAGATATTACTTCTGCTGGGAGTCAGCTTGGCGATATTTCTGTTCTCCCTGGTCAAGCAAGCGCCTTTAGGTGATATCGCCAACCCCCAGCTGACAACCGATCCGGCCAAGGCACCCTGGTATTTTGTGGGCTTACAGGAGCTCCTCGAGCATATGCACCCGACACTGGCAGGGATAATCCTGCCAGGAGCGTTGGTGTCTTTCCTGGTTGCGCTCCCCTACCTGGACAACTCTAAAGCAGGCGCCGGAATTTGGTTCTCATCGAGGCGGGGCGCCCGAATCGCCGCCGGGGCTGCGATCTACGCTCTGATCGCAGTGCCGGCCTACATCGCGCTTGACAATGCCTTCCCGGCGCGGGAGATCTTCCGCTATTCCTTACCCCAGTGGGCCGCACAGGGTCTTATCCCTGCGGCAATCTTGCTCGTGCTCACAGGATTGCCGCTCCTGGTGCTTTGGCGTTTGAAGGCGAATACCAATGAACTCATAATAGCGTTGTTTACTCTGATCCTGGTCTCTGGGGTAGTTTTCACGATTTCCGGATTCCTTTTCCGGGGACCCGGATTTGTACTCTATTGGCCGTGGGAGATGCCAAATGGTTACAACCCTTGGGCCGACCTTTGACCCGGCTTTTTTCAAGAGCGGGAGGATGTTAGATGGCGGCAGATAAGAATGAGAAGAATGAAGGCAAGATCCCTCGAAGGAGCTTTATTGGTTTCGCCTGGGCCGCCGCCGGCGTGGTCCTGTTTGGCCAGGCCGCAGCCGCGTTTCTTCGTTTCTTCAAACCTCGCGTGGCAGAAGGCGGTTTCGGTGGAAAGGTGATCGCCGGCCTGGTGGAGGAATTTGAGCCGGGCACGATCAGACATGTGGCCAAAGGGAATTTCTTTATCTCCCGGCTGGAGGATGGTGGGATGCTGGCGATGTGGCACCGCTGCACACATCTGGGCTGTACGGTACCCTGGAGGGATGACCTGGGCCATTTCCACTGTCCCTGCCACAGCTCTGTGTTTAACACCGTGGGCGAGGTGCTGAGCGGTCCTGCGCCACGGCCGCTGGATCTCTTCCCCATCGAAGTCGTGGAGGGGAAGGTGCTTGTGGACACAAGCGAAGCGGCCCAACGGAAAGAATTCAACCCAGATCAAGCTTTCTACGCATAGGGACATTACCTTGCGACACAAAGAAAACTACGGCCCCTACGTCCTGACCGGTCTGCTGCTGAGCCTCGGTGTGCTGATCGCATTTCAGGCCTACATTCTGCGCGAGCCAGAGCGCATCCGTACCGATCTCGAAAGAGATCAGCTGATCAGTGAGACTGCAGGCCGCAGCCTGTACGCGGAAAACTGTGCGCAGTGTCATGGTATCGAGGGCGAGGGCCTGGACGCACCTGCTCTGAACGACAAGAGCTTCCTCAACGAGGTCAGCGACGAACGTATCTTCGGCCTGATTTCGGTCGGCATTCCGGGCACAGAGATGCCCGCCTGGTCCCAGAAACATGGTGGGCTGTTCACCGATGAGCAAATTTATCAGATCGTGTCATTCATCCGATCCTGGGAGGCGGATGCGCCGGATCGGCAGGCCGAAGCCATGCTGGGCGATCCCGTTCAAGGGCTGGCCATCTACAACAGCACCTGCATTGTGTGTCACGGCGAGCAAGGAAAGGGGACCGACCTCGCTCCGGCGCTGAACGATCCGCAGCGGCTGGCCCAGTTCGATGACGATTGGTACGCGGACACCATTGCGGACGGCCGGCCATCGCAGGGGATGCCCACTTGGGGCACGGTATTGGCTCCCGCGCAGATTCGCGACCTGGTTTCCCTGCTGCGCGCCTGGGAGCGGGGTGATGCGCTGGAGGGGGCGGCGCTGCAGGAGCATCTGGCCGAGGCGTTGCATGCCATCGAGGAGGGTGAGCTCCACGAGGCGGAACATGCCTTGCTGAGCGCAGCAAGGATTGCCAGGGGTAAGACTCTGGAGGCAATCAATGAGGCGATCGCAGCGCTCGAGGACGGAGATGCGGCGGCGGCGGTGACGATCTTGGAGGAGCTACATCAGAGCCAGAGTGGCGAAGATGGCTAAGACCCACTGCTCCGACGCGATCTAGGAAGCGTCGGCCAGGCGACGGGAAGATTCTCGAAAAGCAAGCAGGTACCAGGCTCCTAGCAGAACCATATACACAATCGCTGCCCAAACAGCGACGCTCCCAATCGGAGTGAGCCGCAAATCCCCGAATGCCAATAAGCCGCCGAGTGCCGCAGCGGGAAGGAGTGCCATGATCCCGCCGAATCGTAGCGTCGCGGGGGCGGTAATCGACCCTCTGGCTATGGCCTGGATCTGCCACAAGGCGAAGGCAAGCAGCCCCGCGCCGATAAGCCGGTAGATGGCAGCCGAGAACCCTTCTGCCTCCACCAGGAGGCCATCGATAGTTTCCGGAAATGCAATCAGCACTCCGCCGAGCAGGCAGTTGATTCCCAGGTCTATCACAAAGAACCGTTCGATCAGGGCTAAGATCCGCATCAGGTTCTAGCGCGAGTGGGCTGCACCCAAGCCCGTGTTCGTGATTACATGCATCGAGGCGATTGCTGGTTCAAGCTCGACGACGCAACAACGCCTTCAGCCACACGCACGCAGGCGATGCGTGGCGCCTGACAGATCGACGCGCGGCCAATCGCTTACCCACCATGATCGACCAACTCGAGATCGACCTCAAGCGCTAGCCGGCCCGCACGGGCATAGGCAGGATCGCGTATTCGCAAGGCAGATTTGCGCGCCGGAGCTTTACCGAAAGTTTAATCTGGCGCGATCAGAAGTTCAATCGCTAAGACTAAAGTGTGCTCGGGCGCGCGGGCGGTCTGATGCCCAATCCGATGCGCCGGAGGGTTGGAAATGAGCAAAGGAATACGAGTTACTCTACTGACAATCGGAGGGATCGTAGCGGTGGCGGTACTGCTCCTCATTGGCATGAATATCGGCAGGGCGACCGCGCTTGACACTGGTTTCTGGTCAGATGACTTCAAAGGTCTCCGACCCGATCTGGACTACCCGCTCGGAGCATCGATGATGAGTTCGTCCGCGTTGCACTTCGCGTATGGGAATTCGATGATGGGAATGATGGGCGAGCATTTAGAACCGGCCGACAACGCTGAATTGCCCGTGGGCCCACAGGAAGCGGTGGAAATCGCACAGCGCTATCTGGATGCACATCTACCCGGCGCGGAGGCCGAGGATTCCCCGGATCCCTTCCATGGATATTACACATTGCATATCAAGCAGAATGGCAAGGTTGTGGGAATGCTGAGTGTTGATGGGACTACAGGTCAAGTCTGGCCGCACGCATGGCATGGCGAGCTGCTCGAGACGTCGGATGATGAGTAGGATGGGAACTCGGAGCTAAAACTCGAGCCGAGCGAACCCGCACGCTTGAAGCTACGAGCCAGGGCCCTGGAATGGTGTTCCGTACCAGGACCCTTCGCTCGATAGGGACTCGGATCTGGACACGGAACAGGATTCGCCGGATGGTTCTGCCTGGAGCGCCGGCGTCCGGGCGTTGACTTTCGTGAGCGGCTGTGGAAGCATGGATCCGAAGCGGAGATCGCCGCTGAGCACACACGGTTGACAGCCAGGAAGGGAAGGCTGGGCGTAGTCGCGTGACCCAAGCAGCAAAAGTTCTTGTGATCGACGACGAGAAGAGCATCCTGGATTTGGTGTCCGCCTACCTCCAGCCAGAAGGCTACGAGATTCGGACCGCTATGGATGGTCCAGCGGGGCTCAAGCTTGCCCGCGCATTCAAGCCGGATGTGATCGTGCTGGACATCATGCTGCCTGAGATGGACGGCATCGAGCTGCTCAGCAAGCTCCGGCGCGAATCGGAAGCTTACGTGATTATGCTGACCGCCAAGACCGAAGAGACGGACAAGGTCATCGGCCTTTCTGTTGGGGCGGATGACTACGTCACCAAGCCCTTTAGCCCTCGAGAGCTGGTGGCGCGCATCAAAGCCGCACTGAGACGGATGCGGCTGGGTCGGAGCCTGCCCGATGAGCAGATCTTGTCCTATGTTCACCTTCGGATCGACTCCGGCAGCCGCCGGGCTTGGATGGAAGATGCGGAGGTCGAGCTGACGACGCTGGAGTTCGATCTGCTGTGGGCGCTGGCGGAGCATCCTGGCAAGGTCTTGAGCCGCGAGCGGCTGCTCGAGCGGGTCTGGGGATATGACTACTACGGTGAGATCCGGGTGGTCGATGTGCATATCGGCCACATTCGCCGGAAGCTTGGCGATGATCGGTTGATTGCCACGGTGCGGGGAGTGGGTTATCGATTCGAGGACATAGTCGAGTAGGCATGCTCAAGGCAATTCGAAGCCATTTGGGTTTGAAGCTCTTCGTTTCATACCTGGTTGTGATCGTCGTCGGTGTCGCGGTGCTGGCAACCGCAGCTGAACTGGCCATTCCTCGCTCGTTTGATCGGCACTTGGCTTCCATGGGCCAGATTATGGGCGACATGATGAGCGGAATGTCGGGGGCAAATCTCTTCTCAAGCTATAGAGCCGCGGTCACGGAGTCGCTCTTGGTCGCCGCATTAGCGGCTTCCGTCGTGGCGGTTGTGGCAAGTATCTTTGTGAGTCGCCGGGTTGTGGCGCCGGTTCGTAGCATGATGGCCGCCACGAGCAGGATTGCGGAAGGCCATTATCACGAGCGGCTGGCAATTGCCGGCAACCTGCAGGCTGATGAGATGGACGAGCTCGCTCAATTAGCGGTCAGCTTCAATCAGATGGCCGCCAAGCTCGACCAGACCGAAGCCATGCGCCGGGAACTGATCGGCGATGTTGCACATGAGCTGAGGACACCTCTATCAACCATCAAGGGCTCGATGGAGGGCCTGATCGATGGGGTTGTTCAGCCGAGCCCGGAGGTCTACCACCAGATCTATCTGGAGGCGGATCGCCTTCAGCGCCTGGTCACAGATCTCCAAGAGCTCAGCCGCGTCGAAGCGGGCGCCTATCGCCTGGAATTGAAAACCATCGACCTTGAAGATCTGATCGACGGCGTGATAGCGAGGTTGCAGGGTCAGTTCGACGAGAAGGGGGTCAAGTTGGAGAAAGAGCTGGAAGGCCCGCTTCCTCAAGTTGCCGTGGACGAGGACCGGATGGGGCAGGTGCTCCTCAATTTGGTGGGGAATGCGCTGCAGTTCACGCCTCCGGGCGGCAGAGTGCGCATCGTCGGAGAAAGATTTGCGGACCGTGCTCAGATTCGGGTGGAAGACACTGGGATCGGGATTCCCAGGGAGTACCTGCCGCGCGTTTTCACTCGCTTTTATCGTGTGGAAAAATCGCGCGCGCGCGCCGGTGGAGGAAGCGGCATTGGATTGACCATTGCCAAACACTGGGTCGAGGCACACGGCGGCAGCCTGCGTGCCGATAGCCCGGGCGCCGATGGCGGCAGCACCTTCACCATCGACCTGCCACTTTCTCCCTAGCACCCGCTTTCTGGCTCGCTCGACCGGCTCCTTTACCAATTCTTTAATCTCGAATGTAACAGCCTTTATCTTGGGTGCTTATCATCAAGTTAGTCTGAAATCGGCAGTGCGCTAATCATGCGCACGCAGCATAGAAAGGAGATGGATTAACGATGGATGGAATGATGGGAGGCGGGCACGGTGCGTTCGGAGGGGTCGGCTTGATCCTGAATCTGGTAATCACGATTGGCGTAATTATTCTGGTCGTGGTCTTGATCATCTGGGCCGTGCGACGGCTCTCGGCGGATGGTTCAGGATCGTCGCTTGCGAAGCCGTCAGGTGCGACCCCGAAGGAAGTTCTTCAACTCCGATACTCGCGCGGCGAGATTACCCGCGATCAGTATCAGGAGATCCTGGCGGATCTTGATCTTACGTGATGGAGACGGGCGTCCGCATCTCCTGTTCATGCAGACGCCCGTCTACCATAGTCTAAAGGAGCGATGAGCATGATGGGATTGGGTATGGGCTTTGGAGTGCTGGGTCTTGTATTGACGCTGCTACTATTGATCGGATTGACCGCCGGGGCAGTTCTCGTGATTCGAGCGTTGTTTCCAGGGGCGAATCAGTCGCGGCCGACAGAGATGTCAGCCGGTGGCAATGCAAGACAGATCCTGGATGAACGCTATGCTAGAGGCGAGATTAGCCGAGCCGAGTATGAGAATATGAAGGAGGACCTCAGAGCATAGTCAGAGATGTAATTTCTCCTTGTTAAACCATCCGGCTCGATCCTCTAGATCGAGCCGGCACGCGCTTTGCGCGACTTTTCTGGTAGGGCAGTTTTCGGTCATGCTCAGGACCCGCTAGAACAGCCGTCATCGCAATGGGCGATTTCCGGGATCATCCATCGAATCTGCACCATGATTGGGCTCACCTCCTTCCAAGGGAGCTTTCACTATTCGGAAGACATGGCCCTCGGACGCAACTTTGCTTGCGAGCGGGGTCCTTTCAACTACACACAAATACGGTCCCTCATTTCGCTGAGCCGGCCGCTGTTCACCGCACCGAAGCCAAGGTTTCGAACGCGCGGCGAATGGCGACCTCAACCTCGTGAGCTTCGACGCCAATAGATTGAGGATAAAGCGACAGCAGCGTCTGATCGCCGTGTCCGTGCACGACAATCGTAACAGGCTCGCTTACACGTCTGGAGACCAAAAGTACCACATACTGGCAGTCGCATTTGCTCGTTCCGTGATTTGGGCAGGAGCAGTCCTCCGGATCCCTCAAGGCCCGACGAGCAGTCTGCAAATCGAAGGACCGGATCACCTCGAATCCCACATCAGCCAAGGTCTTGCTGAGATGGTCGGCGGCGTCATCGCACGCCATGCTTAATGAGCCTAATCTTGGCATCTTTCCTCAAGAGCAAGTCTATACGGGGGCGTGACATGGCCCCAGAGCGATCATGCTTGATGCAGTGTAGGCGGTTTGGCGTGTGTACTGGAGGGAGCCTGGAGACTTCTGCATTAGTCGCTGGCGGGCAGCGCCAAACGGACCTGCGTGCCACGGCCCGGTTCAGATTCAATGCTCAGCTCGGCTCCGATCAAGTCCGCTCGCTCATGCATGCCCATCAAGCCGAATTTTCCACTGGCGGCCAGGGTTGACGCCTTGGAGGGAGCATCGAAGCCGACCCCATCGTCCCGGATTTCGGCCTGGATGTCGCCGTTGCGGAATGAGAACAAGATCGCAACCGCCCCTGCCTGGGAGTGGCGGACTACGTTGCTCAGTGCCTCCTGGACGATGCGATAGATGGCCAGCTCCACGTCGGCGCTGAGGCGCCGAACATCGCCCTCGATCCGGACCTCAACTGGGATCTGACGATCGCGCTGCAGGTCGTCGGCTAGCATCTCGAGCGCGGTGGTGAGACCCAGGTCTTCCAGGTAGATCGGGCGTAAGGCCCGCGTGAGTCGGCGAACCTCCTTAACGGTTCGATTGACTTCTCTGTGTAGGCTAGACAGCTGCTCGGCCTGCTCCGGATTGCTCTTGTTGAGTTCAGTTGACACCATTTGGATCCGCTGGTCAATCGCAATCAGATCCTGGATCGTTTCGTCGTGCAGCTCGCGCGCCAGTCGATGACGCTCCTCCTCCTGTGCATGGGTAAGGGCACTGATATAGGCTCGCAGCGCCTGCTGCGTGGATCGAAGGCGCGCAGCCATAGTAGCGAGCGTCTCTTGCAGCTGCTGGATCTCAGCGATGCCTCCTACTGGATCACCCAGGCCGCTATCTTCCGCCGCTTCCGTCAGCTCTGCTCGATCTTGCAATTGCCTTAGGGGACGGATCACCTGGGTCGCACCGAACCACAATCCGACCAGCGTCACAATCAAAGCCGGCACCAAGACCAGCGGAGCAATAAGCGACACATCGAGAACCGGACTACCTACCCCCTGCCATGGCTCATCGATGACCAGTGACCAGCCAGTCGCCTGTATTGGACTGAAGGCAACCACGTGCTCCCCATCACTGGCGGGTTGGTAGAAGGAACCATACTCTCCGCGCAGCGCGGCCACGACTCCAGGATGTCCAGCGACCTCGGCATGTTCGAGCTTGTCGCCGACGTACTGAAGCATCCGGCCCGAACTGTCAGTGACAAACCCCGTCGATTCCCCTCCTGCCGCGACGGTATCCAATAGAGTATCTTGGATCAACCGCGAGACATCAAATGCACCTACCGCGGCTTGTTCCTGCCCGTTCACGAGTACAAGCACCAGGTTCCCCTCTCCCTCCGAGAACGGCGCCGAAAAGAGCGCCTCACCCTCGGTTTCTGATGCTAAGAGCTGCTCGAGTGGCCGGCCCTCCCAGACTGACGCCTCAATCGAACTTGCTAATACAGTGCCTGAGCGATCCAGAATCGCCATCCCCTGGTCAAACTCCTCTGCCAGGAAAAGGGAATCCTCAAGGATGTCGGTTGGAGAGACCTGCTGTGCGCGTGCGGTAAGGCCCCGGATGGCAAAACCTCGATGGCGCAGCTGCTGGGAGAGCGCACTGGCGGCGGCACGCGTGGCCCGCTCATCGCGCTCGGCAACTAGCTGCCGCATCGCCTTCTGGTGGATCCGCACACCACCGATTGCAACCACAAGTAGGAACAGACTGAATGGGAGGATGACCAGCCCTACAAGCTGTAGATGCAGGCCGGTCAGGCGTAACTTCATTCTTCCGGGAGTTGACCGAGGTCGGAATCCAGCCAGCCCATCGAGACTGCGCGCATCACGGCCTCGGTGCGACTGGAGGCCTGCAGCTTGTTGAAGGACTTGGCCAGATGACCCTGGACTGTGCGATCGCTAATACCAAGCTGCACCCCGATGGCCTTGTTCGTGTACCCTTTTGCGGCCAAGCTCAATACCTCTAGCTCGCGATCTGTGAGGCGCTCGACCGGCGAGCCAAGATTTCTTCCAGAGACCTGAGCCATCACTTTGCGGGCAATCTCCGGGTCAAGTGCGGATTTTCCCTCATGGACAGAACGAACGGCATGTACGATATCTGCTGAGTCGGCCGTCTTGAGCACGTAGCCGTTTGCGCCAGCCTGCAGTACGGCCAGAATGTAGGGGTCGTCGTCGTAGGCCGTCAGAATGAGAACTCCAGTAGCTGGAGCCTCGGCGCGTACCCACCGGGTTACTTCGATTCCACTTTTTTCGGGCATCTGGATATCGAGGACCGCGACATCTGGCTCTAATTGCTGAATCGATGCGATGGCCGACGAACCATCGCCAACCTCGCCTACCACCTTAATATCTCCTGCAGCCTCTAGAAACTGGCGAATGCCGGCTCGAACGACCGCGTGATCGTCTGCCAGGACCACTCGGATGGGTGTTTCACTTTTCATAGCTAAGACTGGGAAACGACCTCCCGATCACCGCGAACACGCTTCGGTCTAGTGAGCGCGGCCCCAAGATTTGAAAAGACAAACCAACCGATGCCGACGCCGAAGAGCGTGCCGGTGATTAGACGCATCGATGAATTGAATGTGCCAATTGTAGTCCCTTCATAGAAGGACTGGGGCAGGCGGTACTGCGTCAATTCTGCCAGCCATTGGTTCGTATAGCGGAAACCCTCCCCGATGCCTGCGAAGTCGCTTATCATGTGAGAGAAGCCGTCTACCGCCATCGGGAGGGCGAGTAGAACCACCGCCCACAAAGGGAAGAAGCGCACGCGCCTTCGCAGCAGGTACCAGAGCGCCCCGCCTAGCAGGACGCTGGAGTAAGCGGCTACCATGCGATCCGACCAGGCTACCTTATAGCCCACCTGGGCGTTTCCGATGAACTGACGCAGGATCGCCGGGTTGGTTGTATTCTGCCAGACTGCTTGAACTTCGGGGAGCGAAATCATCGGCTGCGGACCGAACAAGAAGAAGGATCGCTGCGGCAGCTGATGGCATTGAAAAGAGTAGAACAGGTATATTGCTTTGGCGAGTGATTCCCAGCCCGCCTTCATAAATATGGGGGCAAGCCAGGGCAGCGTAACCCAGGCAAACATGACCACGAATAGGATGACAACCCACCTCATTTTCGGTCGTTCTCGGATTGGCGCTTCCGAAGGCGTCGAGGCTGCAGTACCCATAGAGTTCCGTTTCAGCATAGCCGGCTCGAGATGGTAATTATGCACATAGGGTCAATTGTAGGTAGTATTGCATTCATCCGAACGCGTCCCTTTGTCGGGTAGGCATAGGCCAAATGGCGTACCCCAGGAGGAGACAAGAGCCCAAATAGCCGTCCTGAGAATCATGTTCTAACGCATGATTCTGTGGCTGGGAAGCTGCAGAAATGACTCCCCCCTCCCCTATTGTAGGACAGGCAGATCCCTTCGCAAGATCGGTCCGCAGAAGCCACTGTCATTCCTATCGTCGGTTGGGCGGAAACGATGAACCGAAAGCCCGACGAAGAAGTAGGTCCGCACCCTGATTGCCCCTGGAGGATAAGATGAGATCGATTCCGATGAACATGTTAGTAACTATTGCCGGCCTGGCAATCTTTTCCATCCTTGTAAGTGCCTGTGCCTCCGGCTCCGAGGCGACGGAGCAGCAGATGGCCGGCGTTCACAGTGTTCCTGAGGATGCTGCGGCGGTACCCAACCCCATTGCAGGCGATGAGGACAGCGTGGCTACGGGCGCCGAGCTTTACGCCATATACTGTGCCGTCTGCCATGGTAAAACAGGCGAGGGAGATGGTCCTGCTGCCTCGGGCCTCGAGAAGCCTCCGGCTAACCTACACGCGAGCCACGTGCAGGAGAATACCGACGGCGCGCTCTTCTACATCATCAGCAATGGAAGGCCGGATACTCCTATGCCCGCCTGGGACAACGTTTTGGATGAGGACCAACGCTGGCATGTGGTGAATTTCTTGCGCACCTTCGAGTAGAACCTAGCCAAGGTACTACCTCTGCAGAAGAGGATTTAAGATTAGCCGACACATCGTGTGTCGGCTTTTCGCATAGGATGCTTATGACAGCGGGATGCTCATCAAGGATCACAGCCAGACTCGATCCGTCTCTAGGGCTCCACCACTAGTACGCCCTCCATCCCCGCCTCGCGGTGCCCCGGAATTCCACAGAAAAAGATGTAGGTCCCCGGCTCGGCTGCGACGAGCTCAATCTCTATGGAGGCCCCGGGTAGGACTGTCAATCCGACCCCTATCTCCGGGATATCGAAGGCGTGTGGAATCGAGTCGGGGTTGTCGAGCAGGACACGCACCGTCTGGCCAGCCCGCACGGTCATACTGGCCGGCTCAAAGTCAAAGCTCGACATGCTAATCGTGACGACTTGCTGAGCAGGACTGCACGCCGCAAGCACGATCACGGCGAATGGCAGGGCTATCAGTGCGGTGCGAAGGATTCGGCTGCTCACAGATTAATTATCAAATCCACGGCGCGTTCAGCGCCCCGGGCCGCAGGCAGGCTATCGCGCAACGCGATCGCATTTTCTTTGTACCGATCATAGTTACCAAACATCCAGTCGATGGCATCGTACAGGCGCCGCTCTTGAAAGAGAGGGTGGGATATCCATATTTCACTTCCCCCCTGGACGAGCATTTGGAGATTGTCTTCTTGCTCGGATTGCATCGGGATCCCTACGAACGGCGTGCCCGAACAGGCCTTAGCATATCCCGTCCCGGCCCGCCGTGGATAACGCATAGATCTACCCACCGCGAAACCTCCTCGCCAACATTAGCCTACGAAGGAGCACGTTGTCGCCCACCCTCGGCAGCGGGTCTGGAGTCAGGACGCGCATGTAGGGTACCACCTGCTAGAACTTTAGGGCATGCGCCGCCGATCGGATCTCAACGCTCTGAAACAAGGGTCCTATCCAATCAGCACCCCGCGCTGCCGCAGGGCGTGCTCCAGGCTCGGGAACAGCTCATCGCTGATCGACTCTAGAGCCTGGCGCTTGGGTGCGCTGTCTGATATGCCGAACAGGGCTACCTCGACCTCAACCCCCGCCCCCTGCAGGGCACGCTGCGCGGCCCGCGCGCTCAGCAGGCCCTCCGCCGAGTCTTCAAAAACATGGATCGTCGCCGAGGCAAGTCCTCGCCAGCCGGAATCTACACGCCCATCCAGCTCCAGGCTCGCGGCGGCTTGCAGGGCGGTTTCCAGCGGCGAGCCGATGGCAAGGCGGAGAGCGGCCAGGGCGTGCACGGCCGAAGGCTTCATGAAGGCGTCGACCTCTTCGCCCCGGCTGGCCGACAGCCACGCCGTCCCGCCCGTCCCAACCACCGGCAGTTGCTCTAGCTCTATGGCCTTCAGACCCAATTCTGCTTCGGGAACGCGCGTGGAATCCTGCGGGCCGCCCGAGGGGCGCTTGGTGAACACCGCCGCGTGGTGACCGGGTTGCATGAGCCATCTCAGCAGTTCTTGCCGGGCATTTTCGGAGAGCAGCGCACGGTCATGGGTCATCAAATAGCCCGTGATGTTCAAGTGAGGCGGGAGACCATAGATCTGACTGTAGAGGTCGCTGCCCAGCACGAATTCCTGGAACAGGCGATGAGTCACGCTGTGCTCTGCCCGGCGGGCGTTCCGCAGGCCGTTCCGCAGCTCGGAGGCCTGGGCTGCCGTTAGAAGGCGGCCGTCGGAGAGCAACTGGCGCTCGGCCACTAGCAGAGGCTGCGTACTCTCTTGGGCCACCCTACCCATGGATTCAAAGAATTCACGAAAACTCGGGACTGCAAGCTCGTGCGGCGAGGGCTCGGTCAGGGGCAGTTGGGTCGGCAACTGGTATCCAGGAGAAACGGTCCAGGCCCGTCGAAGGAGCAGGGCCGCGCAGATCGCCGCCGAATCCCACTCGCTGCTTACCCCGACCGATTCAAAAACCTGAATGTCTTCCTGGCTGAGTGCCACCTCTCGGTAGCCCAGTGCACGCCCTATCAACGCAACGGTCTCTTGCAGGGCCAGATAGTATGCCCGCGGCTCTATCAGCACTCCGTCGAGGTCGAAGAGCAGGATCTTCATCGCCCAGAACTATTCTATTTGCTCGTGCCGGCGGCGTAGTTCGGCCTCGACCTCCGCGAGACTCAGGTCGCGCGCGGCAAGGAGTACAAGCGTGTGATAGTAAAGATCCGCCAGCTCCTCTACCACGCGCTGATCTCCCTCCGATTTCGCGGCCAGGATCAGCTCTTGGGCCTCCTCGTGAACCTTCCCAAGGATCTCGTCCTCCCCACTCGCCAGCAAATGGGCCGTGTACGAACCCTCAGGGCGATCGCGCTTGCGCGCCTCAATGATGTCAAATAGCTGAGTCAGCATCGGGGTTCTCCAGTTTGCGGAAAAAGCAGGAGTGGGCACCGGTGTGGCAGGCGGGTCCCTCGGCGTCGACGCGGAGCAACAGAGTGTCGCCGTCGCAATCCACGAAGATCTCCCGCACGTGCAGCACGTTGCCAGAGGTCTGGCCCTTGTCCCAAAGCTCGCCCCGGCTGCGGCTCCAGAAGTGCGCGCGGCCGGTTTGCTGCGTGAGGCGCAGCGCGTCCCGGTTCATCCACGCCACCATCAGCACATCACCGCTGGACGCCTCTTGCGCGACCGCCGGGATGAGCCCCTGCGAATCATATTTCAAGTCCATCTCACATTCCTCAATGCCGGAAGTGTCGAACGCCCGTGAAGACCATCGCCAACCCCGCCTCGTCCGCGGCCTGGATCACCTCGCCATCCCTGCGCGAGCCGCCCGGCTGGACGACCGCCGTGACTCCCAGTTCAGCCGCAACCTCGATACCATCCGGAAATGGAAAGAACCCGTCCGAGGCCAGCATGGCTCCCGCCGCGCGGTCGCCGGCGCGCATGCCGGCCAGACGGACAGAATCTACTCGGTTGGGCTGACCGCCTCCGATTCCCACCGTGAAGTGAGCAGTGCCCTCTGACCGGGACAAAACGATGGCATTGGACTTGACGGGCTGGCAGGCCAGCCATGCGAAACGCAGGCCTTCCATTTCTTGATCCGAAGGATGGCGCCGAGTTGCTACCTGCCAGCCTTCGGCATCAGTAGGATCTCCCAGATCCTGCTCCTGCTGCAGCAGGCCGCCAGTCACGCCGTGAATTTCACGCGCAGTCCGACTCGCCTCGACGCGCATGCGAAGCAACCGCAGGTTGCGGCGCGCCGCCAGCCGGCGGCCGGCTCCGGGGCTGAATTCCGGTGCGACCAGGCACTCAATAAACAGGTCACCCAAGGCATCGGCAAAGGCCTCGTCGATCGGCCGATTGCTGGCGACCACCGATCCAAAGGCCGAAGTCGGATCGCACTCGATCGCCAAACGCACAGCCTCGGACGACTCCGGCGCGGTCGCCATCCCGCAGGGGCTGGTGTGTTTGATGACCACTGCCACAGGCGTCGAAAACTGTTTGGCCGCGCGCCAGGCCGCATCCAGATCAAGCAGGTTGTTGTACGAAAGCTGCTTGCCCTGCATCAGTTCCCCTCCAAGCGGACCGCCGCCCGGGATTGAAGAATAGTACTCGGCGCGCTGGTGGGGGTTTTCCCCGTAGCGCAGTTCCAACGCCGGGTAGGCCGTCAATTGCAGCGGAAGGGAAGTCTCTCTGGGCTGGCTCAGGTAGCCTTCGATGGTGCGGTCGTACTCCGCCGTGCGGGCGAAAGCCTTCTGCGCCATGTTAAGACGGAAGGCCTTCGGGTCGGACGGCTCGACCGCGTTCGGGTAGTCGATTGGGTCGCAGAGCACCGTGACGCGCTCGAAGTTCTTGGCGGCCGCGCGCAAGAGAGCGACGCCACCGATATCGATTTGTTCCACTGCCGACGCCAGGTCCGCTTGCGGGCCGGCGATGAAATCCTCGAATGGATAGAGATTTACAGCGATGAGATCGATAGCCTCCCAACCACGCGCTTCCAGCACGGCTCGGTCCTCGGGGGTGTCTCGAGCCAGCAAGGCGGCATGGATCGCGGGGTGTAGGGTCTTCACGCGACCCCCGAACAGTTCCGCCTCCCCCGTGTAGCTCGAGACCGTTCGTACTGGCAGCCCGGCCTCTGATACCGCGCGGGCAGTCCCCCCAGTCGCGAGCAGCTTCCAGTAGCGACTGTGCAGCGCCGAGGCGAGCTCGACCAGGCCACTCTTATCCCAGACGGAAAACAAGGCGGTTGGCATTCGTTCCTCCAAGAAGTACCGTGAGGCTGTAAGGCGTCACTCGTCTGATTCGTTGGGCGGGCGTACGGGAATTCCGTGGCTCACCAGATACCGTTTGACTTCGGCCAATGTGAGCATCTTGTCATGGAACAGCGTGGCGGCAAGCGCTGCGTCCGCCCGGCCTTGGTCGAGCACCGACGCGAAATGCTCGAGGCGCCCCGCTCCGCCGCTGGCGATCACCGGAACCTGCACCGCATCGGCCACCGCCCGCGTAAGTTCCAGGTCGAATCCCTGCATGGTTCCGTCGGCATCCATGCTGGTGAGCAGGATTTCACCGGCCCCCATGCGGGTGCCACGTTGGGCCCACTCGACGGCCCCCAAACCAGTAGGAGTGCGCCCGCCGTTGACGTAGACTTCCCATCTGTCCCCATGACGCTTGGCGTCTATGGCCAGAACGATACACTGGCTGCCAAAGCGCTCGGCGCCCTCGCTCAGGATTTCCGGCCGGTGCACGGCAGCCGAGTTGATGCTTACCTTATCCGCGCCCGCGAGCAGTATTCTGCGGATATTCTTCGCGCTGTCGATCCCGCCTCCTACAGTAAGCGGCAGGAACACTTGATCCGCCACCGCCCGCACCATTTCGGCCGTGGTCTTGCGCCCCTCGGGGGTAGCCGAGATATCGAGGAAGACCAGTTCGTCGGCGCCCATCCGATCGTAGATCCGGGCTTGCTCCACGGGATCTCCCGCGTCGCGCAGGTTGACGAAATTGACTCCCTTCACGACACGGCCGTCTTTAATATCCAGACAGGGAACGATGCGCCTGGCTAACATTTCAGCGCCTCTGGCAACGCGATCGCTCCTTCGTATAGCGCCCGGCCGATGATCACGCCGCTCAACCCGCCCTCTCGTGCCCGCTGCACATCGTTCAATGAAGCCACTCCTCCCGAACCGATGACCCTGAGTCCGGACGCTTCAGAAAGGGAGCGCGCGGCCTCGATATTGAGACCCCGGCCCAGGCCGTCACGCTGAATGTCAGTGTGAACCACGGTCCGAACACCCATCGCGTAGAGCCGATTCGCAAGCTCCAGCGGCTCAAGTCCACTGTCATGTGCCCAACCGCGCACTCGCACCTTCCCTGAGCGCACGTCGATCCCGATCCCAATCCGCTCGTGGCCGAAGCGATCTACGGCCTCTTGCACCAGCTCCGGCGATTCGGCGGCTGCCGTGCCCAGGATCAGGCGCGAGACTCCGCTTTCAAGGACCTCCGCCATCTCACCGATCGCCCGCAATCCGCCTCCAAACTGCACGCGGGCTCCAGTGTTCACTACGGCGGCAAGCGCCTCCCGGTTCGGAGTGAAGGTCTCATCGAGTGCGCCATCCAGGTCGACGACATGAATCCAAATTGCGCCTGCCGCCAGCCACTTCCCGGCAACCTTCTCCGGATTTTCGGAATAGATGGTCTCCCGGTTGGGATCACCTTGCGCTAATCGCACCACCTTTCCTTTTCTGAGATCCATGGCGGGGAAAACCTGGAATGAGGACATCAGGCAAGTTCCGAGAAGTTGCGAAGGATCGTGAGGCCGACTTGCTGGCTCTTTTCGGGGTGAAATTGCACGCCGAAGAGCTGGCCTTTGCCCACCACCGAGCCGTACCGGATCCCGTACTCCGTGTAGGCCAATGTATCTTCTTCAGCGGCCGCGCAGTAATAGCCATGGTTGAAGTAGGCGTATGCGCCGGCGGGGAGGCCCTCGAGCAGGCGATGAGCGCCGGTGGGCTGCAGCTGATTCCAGCCGGTATGCGGAACCTTGAGCGCCTCAAGTTCGAAACGCCTGACTTTGCCCCGCAAGAGTCCTAAGCCCTCGAAGTTACCGAGCTCATCACTCTCTTCAAACAACAGCTCCATCCCCAGGCAAATTCCCAGGAGCGGCTTTTGCTGTGCCGCAAATTCGAGCAATGGTTCGACCAAACCGCGCTCCCTTAGTCCGGCCATACCGTCGCCGAATGCACCGACGCCGGGCAACACGACTTTTTCGGCAGTCCGAATGGCTTCTCGATCCGATGTGAGCATTGCGTTTGCGCCCACTGTCATGAAGGCCTTCTCCACCGAGCGCAGATTTCCCACCCCATAATCGACCAGCGCGATCATCCTAGAGTCCCTTTCGTGCTGGGAACGGATCCTGCCCGCCGCGCGTCGAGCTGCGTTGCCTGGTCCAACGCACGACCCAGGGCCTTGAAGAGTGCTTCTGCCTTGTGGTGATCGTCCTCACCGTAAAGGACTCGAGCGTGCAGGTTTGCGCGCGCCTGCACCGCGAGCGATTCGAAGAAATGCGTGATCAGGCTGGTAGGCAGTTCTCCCAGCGATGCCACGCTCCATCCTGCCTGAATCACCGCATACGGCCGGCCGGAAAAGTCCACCGCTGCAAAAGCCAGGGAGTCATCCATCGGAACGTAACTGCTTCCCACGCGCACGAGCCCTTTGCGGTCACCCAGCGCCTCATCAAAGGCCTGGCCAAGCGCCAGTCCGCAGTCCTCCACCGTATGGTGGGCATCCACTTCAAGATCCCCCTGGGCGCGCAAAGTAAGATCGAACAGCCCATGTAATGCGACGTGACTGAGCATATGATCCAAGAACCCAATCCCGGTGCGGATCTCGTATTGACCCGTCCCGTCCAGACTGAGGAACAGTTCGATATCGGTTTCGTTTGTACGGCGATGGATCTCTGCTTCGCGCATCGATTACTCCAATTGGGAAAGAGCCACGAGTAAAGCCTCCGTATCTTCCGGTCTTCCGACCGTGAAACGAAGATGGTCCTGGATCGGGGCCGAATCGAAATGTCGCACGAGGCACCCGCGCTCGGCTAAGGCATTCTTGAGTCCCGACGCCTGGCGATCCAAGACCCGACAGAGGATGAAATTTGATTGGGACGGATAGGGCTCGAGGAAACGGACCTCTCGCAGGGCGGCATAGAGACGCTCGCGTTCTTCGACGAGCTTAAGCGCCGTGCTCTGCAGATCCTCGACATGCTCGAGCGACACTCGGGCAGCCGCTTCGGCCGCGACCGAGACATTGTAGGGCTGCTTGATCTTCCACAGGCTTTCCATGAGTCCGGAGGGAAATGCACCGTATCCAACACGCAGACCCGCCAGGCCGGCCCACTTGCTGAATGTACGGAGCACGGCCAAGTTGGCCCGGTCAGGGACCTGCTGGATGCAAGTGGATCCGGCAGGTGCGAATTCGACGTAGGCTTCGTCCAGCACGATAAGGGCGGGCAGATCGAGCAAGGCCTGGAGCACCTCTGCGGGCAACAGGCTTCCGTCGGGATTGTTTGGTGAGGCCAGAAATAGCATCTTGGGCCGGTGCCGCTGGACCGCCTGACGGACGGCGGGCAGGTCCAGCTTAAAATCGGGGCCGCGGTCCACCGCGATGACTTGCGCGGAATTAACGCCTGCGTCGAACGCATACATGCCGAAGGTGGGTGGACAGGTCAAGACTCGATCCCCCGGCTCCAACAGCAGCCGCATCAGGAGGTCGATGAGCTCGTCGGCCCCGGCGCCGGCGAGCAAGTACTCTGCCGGCACACCGGTGTACTCGGCGAGCGCGGCCCTTAGCAGGGAGCTTTGCGGATCGGGGTAGATGTGAGGAAAGCGCAGATTCGCGAGCGCCTCTCTAACTTCAGGCAGCGGTCCGTAGGGATTCTCGTTTCCGTCTAGCTTCACAATGGCTTCTGGAGCGCGGCCCAGCAGATCCGAGACGACCTCAAACGGCTGGATCGGCTCATAGGCTTTCAAGTGGTGGATATGGGGACGAATCCCCTCGGCCGGATCAAACATCCCCACTCTCCATGCGGATCTGGGCTGCGGCGGCGTGTGCGGTCAGAGATTCGGCCTCTGCTAGCTGAGAAGCCGGCGGGCCCAGGGTTGCGCTGGAATCGTCGTCGAGCTCGATCCAACTGGTGATTTTGACGAAATCGAGTACGTTGAGCGGGGAAGCGAATCGCGCCGTTCCACCAGTCGGCATGATGTGGCTGGGCCCGGCTACGTAGTCTCCCAACACCTCGAAGGACCGCTCGCCGACGAAGAGCCCGCCCGCATTGCGAATCTCCTTGGCTAGCGCAACCGGATCGGTAACCGATAAACACAGATGCTCTGGCGCATATTCGTTTGTTAGGACTGCAGCCGTCGCGAGATCCTCGGTCAGGACGATGCCCCCTCGGCGGGAAAGCGATTCCAAGATAATAGGTGCGCGGGATAGCTCCGCCGCGCGGCGCTCGACCTCACTCTGCACGGCCTCGGCCAACTCCCGACTAGGAGTGATCAAGATGGCGCTGGCCATCGGATCGTGCTCCGCCTGGGCCAGTAGATCTGCCGCCACCCATGAAGGCCTGGCCATGGCGTCGCCTATGATCACCGTCTCCGTAGGTCCGGCAATTCCGTCGATGCCGACCTCGCCGAATACCTGCTGCTTGGCCAGGGAAACAAAAAGGTTGCCGGCGCCGACGATCTTGTCTACTTTCGGGACGCTCTCCGTGCCGTAAGTCATGGCGCCGATCGCCTGTGCACCGCCAATCTGGTAGAGGCTCTCCAGACCGCAAACGTGCGCGGCGGCCAGAATGATATCGGCCGCGGGAGGCGGCGTGCAGACCACAATGCGCTCGACACCGGCAACCAGGGCAGGGATGACCGACATCAGCAACGACGATGGCAATGGGGCAGATTTTCCCGGCACGTACACGCCCACCGACCGGATGGGGGAAAACCGCTGACCGAGCCTCCCACCCATCTCTTCCGTGGTCCACGAAGGGATGGGTTGGCGCTCGTGAAAAGAGCGGATACGCTCAGCCGCCATGCCCAGCGCTTGGCGGACCGCGGCCGGCGTACGCTCAAAAGCATCAACGACCGCCGGCTGCTCGACGATGAAGTCCTCCAGCTCGAGGCCATCCACCCGATGCGTCCAGCCTCTCACAGCCGGGTCGCCTTCCCCGCGCACCGATTGCAAGATTTCTGAAACCGCTTCGCGGGGGGTGGTACCGGAGCCGAAGATTCGCTCGACTCCCTCAAGCAACCGGGGCGGATAGTCTTCTCGGCCTCCGTTGGTTCGCTGTAGGATGGTCCGGCGGGCGCTTTCTACGTCATAAATCTTCAGCATGGTGGGTCTGTCGTGACCGGAGTGAACTGCACGTGCCTCAGTCCTCCAGAGCATCCAGCATCGCCTGAGAAGCGGCTGGCTCTTCCTCGAAGATATAAGTGACCGGCGTGACGACCACACCGCTTCCGCCAACCGCGCGCAATTCGGCGATGGCCTGAACCAGCTGATCCCTGCGGACGATGATATGGGCCGCAAACCAATCGCCCGGTTGTTGGGTGATAACCGGAGAAATGGTCGGCCCTTGCAGGCCGCCAAGCAGCGGCCGCTCAAGCATTCGCTTGGCGATCATTTCCGGCGTGGGACCACGCATGTTGACGTAGATGGCCACATTTTCGGTCGCACGCAGATGCGCAACGATGAATTCGAGCAACTGCCGAGCCATGTCGAGCACCTCTGGCCTGGATTTCAATGAGCTGCGGTTGGCGATGAGACACGCCTGCGAAGTGAGCATTTGTCCATCTTCCAAGATGCGTAGACGGTTGTCTCGCAGCGTCGTGCCGGTAGACACAAGGTCAACGATCAGGTCCGCGTAGCCGATTGCGGGCGCGACCTCGAGAGTGCCTTCGGCTTCAATCAGTTTGGTATCTGCAAGCTCGTGGAGGGCGAGGAATCTTGCCGTCAGTTTCGGAAACTTGGTGCCCACCCTCAGGGGCCGTCCGAGGCTGGCGCGTCGATCGACCAGGTCTGCGATCCTGATCACGTCCTCCCAGCTTTCCGGCACGATCACGTTGAGAGAACAGTGGCCAAAATCAAGCTCCCGGTGCAGGACCAGCATCTCGCCATCCCCGATACTCCCCTCGGAAAATACGTCCCAACCACTGATTCCGAAGTCAATGCTTCCATCACGCACCCCTACGACGATGTCGCCTACGCGTTGGAAGAGCACCGAGAGTCCGGGCATGGCAGGGATGGTGGCCTCAAACTGGCGCGGGTTCGGCTTATGTACTCGAAGTCCTGCCTCGGCGAGGAAATCCAATGCGCCTTGTGCAAGGCGGCCCTTACTTGGAAGCGCCAGGCGTATGTCGTTGCGTTCTGTAGGCACGCGTTCCTCCAATAAAATAAAATCCCTCCCGGGTCAGGGGAGGGCCTTGCGTTCTCATGCGGCTCGCTGTAGCGGCGCCCTAAAGCAGTCCTGACCGGTCGTCCGACCAAACGTCGGTATGGTGATGGTCGTAGTGATGGATCTGGGACAGCAGCAGAGCACTCATGTCGGGCAATATCCTAGCACATCACGTAGAGGAGTTCAAGATTTTAGCTTCAGGGTTGTTGTTGATCAGTCCCTCTCCCCGACAATTGAGGCAGGCTTTTTGTACGTTAGCACGGTGATCGCAGCCATCAACAGCGCAGAGAAAAGCTAAGCGCTGCGCGCGCGATCGAGCGGGGAGTCGACAGGGCCAGAGTCCGTCCCGGCCCGCTCACGCTTCGCGTAAGACTTCTCTAATCAAGTCCTAATCTGACCCCGACATATTCACCAACAAACTAGTGTGGTATGTCGGTGGCAAATCATTGCTCTGCTGTTTACTCGCGTGCGCATTACCCACCACCACGAGGGAAACATCGGGGCAGGCTACATGGTGGGAATTCAGGAATGATACCCGTTACTACCCACCCGAATAGTCAAAACTAAAGTAAAGGAGTTCAGACGCATGGTGCAAAAAAGGATGTGGATGCTATTGACTGCTGCTCTTCTCGGAACGGTAGCTCTATCGGCCTGCAGCTCAGGACCTGCCGCGCCGGAGGAGCTCACGGTGACTGCCTCCGAGTTTGAGTTCGATCCGGCCGCGATCACTTTGAAGATCGGTGAGCCGGTGGTGGCGAAGATCACAAATACCGGCGCTCTGCAGCACACTTTCACCATCCCCGACCTGGATGTCGACGTGGAAACACCCGTTGGTCAGACGGTCACGGTTGAGTTCACGCCCGCGCAAAGCGGGACCTTCGAACTGCTTTGCACCATACCGGGTCACAAAGAAGCGGGTATGATCGGCACAGTTTCAGTCGCCCCATAACACGCGTATTATCTATGGGGAAAGCATTCGCCAGTGCAATCACTTCCTTCGCACCATAGCGGCGGAGTTGACCGTCCCGCTTTCCCTGACGTAGGAGGGGAGCGTACTCTTTCCAGGCGCATCCGCAGCCGGCGCCAGGTTGCCGCAGATTATGAATAAGATTGACCGCCGTGCCTTTCTGAAGCTGAGCAGCGCCTCTTTCGCTGCGCTGGCGCTCCCCAGCCCAAGGGCAGCGGTCGGACCAGTTTCGTTTCCTGATGGCGAGCGGCTGTGCCGCGTCACGGAACCGCATGCGGAGCTATTCAGCCGCCCCACACCGGATAGCAAGGTAATGGGGGAGAAGGAGTTCGACGAGGTCCTTGTGGTCTATCGGGACGTTATTGGGCGGGGGATCTATCCCCGCAATCACGTCTGGTTCGAAACGCCGGAGGGCTTCATCTGGTCCGCCTACGCACAGCCGGTTCGTAATCAACCCAATGACCTGCTGGTTTCAATCCCTGAAGAAGGCATCTGGACCGAAGTGACCGTACCCTACGTGGATGGTCGCTGGAAGCCAGATTCTCTTTCAGACACTCGATACCGGCTCTACTACAGCATGGTACTGAACATCGAGGCGCGGGAGCTGGGGCCGGAGGGCAGGACCTGGTACCGCGTTCACGACGAGAACGGGGTGGTCATGTACGCACCCGGGGAATCCTTCCGTCTGATCCAGCCGGAAGAGCTCGATCCAATTTCGCCGGAGATCGAAGATAAGTCGGTTGTCGTAAATCTGTCACGGCAGGATCTGTCCGTCAGAGAATCAGGCGTTGAGGTCTATTACTGCCGTATCTCCTCGGGTTATTCGTATTACCCATCGGACGGGATTATCCGCTGGTATACGCCCGTAGGAAATATGTGGATCTGGCGCAAGATGGTCTCCCGGCACTTTTCGGGCGGAGATGCCGTTACGGGGTTTGATCTACCGGGCACCGGTTGGACGATGTTGTTTCACGGTGGCGGCGCTGCGCTGCATTCAACCTACTGGCACAACGACTTCGGGACGCCCCGTTCTGCCGGCTGTATCAACATGCGACCGGAAGACGCCAAATGGGTGTTCCGCTGGACTCTTCCGAGGGTCGAGTACCGGCCCGGCGACCTCACAGTGCAGTGGCCCAATCCCGGAACACGCGTAATTGTTGAAGCCTGACTCGTTTCCATTGTTTTACCCTCCAGTCAGGATCATCCCAGGCAGCCTGTAGCCGAAGTTTGTCCGCCCTCACAATGCCCTCCCTGATGCGGGAGGGTTTTTTCATAGAGAGAACATGACCGCCGACGGCAATGACATGCTCCTCGCCCTGGCCCTCGCGTGTGACGCGGTCTCGCCCTTCGGAGCATGATCACCGGTACTTTTCACTCTCGCGGAGACGCAGCGAACAATCGAATTGGCGGCGGAGTGTTGCCAAGGGACGGCAGGCCGCATATAATTTCGATACCCCTCCCCCCTGGGGGGGGGATGGATCGCGGAGCTCTTCCGAGAGTAAGGAATGGGTATGCCACAGGATCAAGACACTAAGCGAGAAGTCCACGGCCGCCTGCTCTCCATCGCGGGCCACGTAAACGGCATCGTACGTATGCTCGAAGAGGATGAGTACTGCATCGACATCATCCATCAGGTTCAGGCCGTTCAGGCCGCCCTCGACAAGGTGAATGTGCTGCTCTTGGATGATCACATGCAGCACTGCGTGAGCGATGCGATACAGAGACAGGGCGCCTTGGGCCAAGATCGCGTCCTAAGCGAACTCCACGAGGTCTTCGCCGTACGCAGCAAGATGTAGCTCTGGCCTAGAGGCCAAGCAGCGAAAAGAGGAATCCACCATGCAAGAAAAGCAAGCTACGCTCCCAATCACCGGGATGACGTGCGCCAATTGTGTGAGCACCCTTGACAAGGGGCTCCGCAAAATAAAAGGGGTCACAGACGTCAGCGTCAACTTGGCCCTTGAGCGAGCCAGCGTCACTTACGATCCAGACCTAGTCGGGGAGGAGGATCTGGTCGCGCAAGTGGACCGGGTCGGTTATGGTGTGGCGACCGCCTCCATTGACCTGCCGATTACTGGAATGACGTGTGCCAACTGCACCAGCACGGTGACGAAGGGCTTGAAGAAGCTGGAGGGCGTTCTCGATGTGACCGTCAATCTGGCGACTGAGACGGCGACCGTCCAGTACTTGCCAGGAACGATAACCCGCCGCGACATGGTGAAGCAGGTGGAGAGAATTGGGTATCGCGTCATCGAGGCCGCGCCGGACGAAGAGTTGGAGGACGTCGAACGCGCCGCCCGCCAGGCGGAGATAACGAAGCAGACCCGCCTGCTCATCGTTGGAGTGGCCTTCAGCCTTCCGCTCCTGTTGCTGAGCATGGGCCGCGACCTCGGGTTCCTGGGAGCCTGGTCCCACCAACCGTGGGTAAACATGTTGATGTGGGCGCTAGCGACGCCGGTCCAATTTTACGTCGGCTGGCAATACTACGAAGGCGGCTTCAAGGCGCTGCGCAACGGATCGGCCAATATGGACGTGCTGGTCGCGTTGGGCAGCAGTGTGGCCTATGCCTACTCCGTCGCCGTGACCTTGGGCCTGGTGGCCGGCTTCGTGTACTTCGAGACGGCGGCCATCATCATCACGCTGATCGTGCTCGGAAAGCTGCTGGAAGCCCGCGCGAAGGGTCAGACGAGCGAGGCCATCAAGCGGTTAATCGGCTTGCGGCCGAAGACCGCGCGGGTCGTACGATCCGGCACAGAAATCGACATTCCCATTGACGAGGTGGTAGTCGGCGACACGGTAATCGTCCGCCCAGGAGAGAAGGTGCCCGTCGACGGCATCCTGACTCAAGGGCAGAGCACGGTCGATGAGAGCATGATCACCGGCGAAAGCCTACCCGTGGAGAAAGAAGCGGGGGATAAGGTCGTCGGCGCCACGATCAATAGGCAAGGGTTGTTCCGGTTCGAGGCCACCGCGGTCGGGCGGCAGACTGCGCTTGCGCAGATCATCCGCTTGATCGAGCAAGCCCAGGCCAGCAAGGCTCCCATCCAGCGCCTTGCCGACCAGGTGGCGGCCATCTTCGTTCCGGTCGTCATCGTCATCGCGCTCGCTACCTACATCGTGTGGTATTTCCTCGTGCCCGAAGCCGGAGCCGAGGCGGCCCTGATCCGCTTGGTGGCGGTGCTCGTGATCGCCTGTCCCTGTGCGATGGGCCTGGCGACGCCGACCGCCGTGATGGTCGGCTCGGGTAAGGGGGCCGAAAAGGGAATTCTCTTCAAGAGCAGTGCCGCGTTGGAGCGCGCCCACGAGCTGACCGCGATCGTGCTGGACAAGACCGGCACCATCACCAAGGGGGAACCGGCCGTTACGGACGTGCTCAACAGCCCCGACCGCATGGACAGGGACGAGGTGCTGCGGCTTGCCGCCAGCGCCGAGCGCGGCTCAGAGCATCCGCTGGGCGAAGCCATCGTGCGCGCGGCGGAGGCGATGAAGCTGACCCTCTCCGAGCCGGAAGGCTTCAGCAGCCTCACCGGGAGGGGTGTACAAGCATTCGTGGAGGGCCGGCGGGTCTTGCTCGGGAATCTCAAGTTGATGGAGGAGTACGATATCCATCTGAACGGGCTGGAGCCGCAGGCCAAGCGCCTGCAGGCGGAAGCGAAGACCACCATGTGGCTGACCGTCGAAGATGAGGCAGTCGGCGTGATCGCGGTAGCGGACACGATCAAGGACGGCAGCCGGGAGGCGATCGCCGAGATGCGAAGCCTGGGCCTGCACGTGGCCATGATCACGGGCGACAATCAAGCCACGGCAGAGGCTATCGCGGCCGAGGCCGGTGTCGACACAGTCTTCGCCGAAGTGGCGCCCGAAGACAAGGTGGCCTACATCCAGCAACTGCAGGGAGAAGGCTACGCGGTAGGCATGGTCGGCGACGGCATCAACGACGCGCCGGCACTGGCGCAGGCCGATGTAGGCATCGCTATCGGCACCGGAACCGATGTCGCCATCGAAGCCTCTGATGTCACGTTGATCCGCGGCGACCTGCGCAGCGTGCCGCAGGCGCTGCGGTTGAGCCGGGCTACCATTCGCACCATCAAGCAGAATCTCTTCTGGGCCTTCGGCTACAACGTTATCCTCATTCCGGTAGCGGCCGGAGTACTGTATCCATTCGCGTGGGCGCCGGATTTCCTGCGCCAACTTAATCCCATCCTGGCCGCGTTCGCCATGGCCTTCAGCTCAGTAAGCGTGGTTATGAACTCTCTAAGACTCCGAAGAGTAAAGATATGAGAAACGAATCAGACCGGCTCTGAAGCAAGGAGTACATCAAGAAATGAAAACGCATCACCTGCTAATAATCGCTGTCGGCGGCCTGCTGGTTGCCGCCTGCGCCGGGGAAGCGACCGAAGTCCAGCCGCTCACGGATGTGCTGGTTACGGGTCCGGAGTTCACCAACATCGGCGCCACAACCGCCACGGTCTTGTTACAGACTAATGAGGACCTGGCCTGCTCAGTTGTCTATGGGACGACTTCGGATTACGGGTCCATCGCAACCGACACCGACATGGCTGGCGGCGGACACCAGGACCACTCCCCGCTGCTGACCGGGCTGGAGCCGGACACGCTGTACTACGCCCGGTTTCAAGGTGCCGGCCCGGACGGCACGCTTTACCGAAGCGAGGAGTTTACGTTCCGCACCGCTCCGCAAGACGCAGCAGATCGAGACAATCGATTGGTAGCCAGCCTCTTGGGAGTCAGCAGCAATTTTGGCGGCGGAGCGGATGACAGCCGCTTCGGTGCCTTAAATGCCCTGGATGGAGACCCGGGATCGGAATGGTCTTCCGATGCAGACGGGGATGAGGCCTGGATCGAGGTCGAATTTGACGATCGGGCGAACGTCACGACCATCGGGTTTTGGACTCGAACCATGGGAACCAGCGCGCAGATCGAGAGCTTTCAAGTGGTGACAGATCAAGGCCAGACCTATGGGCCGTTCGAACTGAGCGACGCAGGGGGGCCTCACTACTTCGACACCGACTTCATGGCGCGCAGCCTGCGCTTCGAAGTGGTCGCCAGCAGCGGCGGGAACACCGGGGCGGTTGAAATCGAGCTCTACGGTGAGCTCCAGAATTGATCCGATCGCAAGATCGGTTCCGGGAGGCCAGGCAGACGCAGCTCGCCGCCGATGTGATCTAACGACCCGCTTCCCGAGCCCGCGCCGGTACCCGCGTGGCTTTCAGGAGGACGGCAACTCGTCCACTTTGGTCATTCATGTTTTCCCTTCATCGCTAACCAAAGGGTGTCGAGCAGCCATGGCGCCGGCGAGCTTGTTGTGTTTCGCGATTACGCCTTCCAAA